>JAHEKL010000035.1:0-9673 GCA_024638345.1 Gammaproteobacteria bacterium
GGAGTGGCTGCGTCGACCCGTCGATCCCACCCCGCTCGTCGTGTTCCGAGTCGGATTCGGGGTCCTGATGGTCGCCGCGGCGATCCGATTTCTCGCCAAAGGATGGGTACAAGCCCAGTACATCGCGCCGTCCTTCCATTTTCGCTACTACCTCTTCGAGTGGATCCCGCAGCTGCCCGGAGCCTCGCTCTACCTCGTGTTCGGGGTCCAGATCGTCTGTGCGGGCCTGATCGCGCTCGGATGGCACTACCGTGCGGCCGCGGTCGGCTTCTTTCTCGCCTTCTCTTATGTGGAGATCCTGGATCAGACTACCTATCTCAACCACTACTACTTCATCTCCCTGGTCTCATTCCTGCTGATCCTCCTGCCGCTGGATCGATGGGGCTCGATGAGGGCTCGTCGCGGAGCTGGGTACGGAACGTGGCCTGCTCGGTGGATCCCGCTGGCACTCCAGGTGCAGATCGCGATCGTATACGTCTTTGCCGGACTCGCCAAGTTGAATTCCGACTGGCTGTTGGATGCGCAGCCACTCAGCATCTGGCTGGCTGCCAGGTCGGGTTTTCCGATCGTCGGAGGCCTCTTCGATCAACCTTGGTTCGCCTACGTCATGAGCTGGGGCGGGGCGACCTTCGACCTGGCCATTCCGGCTCTTCTCTTCTGGCGGCGGAGCCGGCCCTGGGCTTATCTGGCCGTGGTCGGATTCCACACGGCCACGGCGTTCCTCTTTCCCATCGGCGTCTTTCCCTGGGTGATGATGCTGGGCACCCTGGTGTTCTTCGATGCGGACGACTATTCACGCGCCCTCGGAGGCGTACGCGCGCTCGTGCCGGTACGTCACGCGACTCCTCGGAAGGCGGACACTCCCACTCACGCGGTCCCGCAGCCGCGTAAGGCCCTTGGGGCCCGCATAGGGCTCCGGCTCGCGCTGTCGGCGTTCTTCACGCTGCAGCTGCTCATGCCCCTGCGCCACCTCGCCTATCCGGGCTCGGTGCTCTGGACGGAGGAAGGATATCGGTTCTCTTGGCGGGTCATGCTCGTGGAAAAGACCGGCACCGTGATCTTCGCCGTGACCGACCCGACGACCGGTAGATCGTGGGACGTCTTCCCGGCCGAGCACCTGACCCCTCAGCAGGAGCGGCAGCTCTCCTATCAACCCGACATGATCTTGGGATTCGCGCACTACCTTCGGGATTCCCTCGCCGAGAGCGGGGTGAGAGACCCCGAGATCCGGGCCAGAGCCCACGTGAGCCTGAATGGACGCCGATCGCGGCCGCTCGTCGATCCCAACGTCGATCTGGCCCGTGTTTCCCGCTCTTTGGCTCCGAAGCGCTGGATCCTTCCCGAGACCGGCGGTTAGACCGGCGACGTCAGCTCGCGCAGGACTTCGGGCGCGATCTCGTGCCCACCCGAATGCTCTTTGACCCGGAAGCGAAGGCCGCCCGCCAATAACCGCTGCTCGTCCAGCTCTTCCTCGTCCCGACGCCGAAGACGGTCCTGTGCGCCTCGAACGAGCACGACTTCCGTGTCCGACAGCCGCTCGGTCCATCCGTCGGGCAGGTCGTTCGGGAGACCCGCGCCCCACAAGACGAGTGAACCCACATCGGTTCTCCCTCGAATCGCCCAGCGAACGGCGGTGTGCGCACCCTGCGAGAATCCGAGCAGGGTCCGACGGACCGGCTCGGACTCCGGCTCCGCGAGACCCACGACACGGTCTAGATAGCGGATGTAGTCGTGGATCTCCGCTTCGCGGTCATGTCTGGTCATCCAGCTGGCGCCGACCACCTCGGAGGGTGCGCCCGAGCCTTCCGAGTTGGCTATGTAGAAGCGTGAGAGACCTTCCGGAGCCACGACCAGGCGCTCGTCCGAAGCAAGTCCCAGGAAGCGCGACAGGAAACGATGGGCCAGCTGACGATAGCCGTGCAGCACATACCAAACCTCGACCGGCGGAGTGGCGCCCCGGCCGCCGGCCAGACAAACCCGTGCCGAGCGGGAGGTCTCCAGCCGGGTTTCGCGGATCTCGCTCGAGAGCGATCCGGAAGCACCCACCTAGTAGGCGGCCTTTCCCGTGACGGCCTGTCCCACGATCAGACCGTGGATGTCGTCCGTGCCCTCGTACGTGTAGACCGACTCCAGATTGGCCATGTGCCGCATGGCGCTGTATTCGACCAGGATCCCGCTTCCCCCGAGCAGCCGCCGTGCCTCCCGTGCGACTTCACAGGCCATGTTCACGTTGCTTCGCTTTCCGAGAGAGACCTGCTGAGGCGTCATCTCGCCACGGTCCTTGAGCCTTCCCAGCTGAAGCGCGAGTAGCTGGCCCTGCGTGATCCCGGTCACCATGTCGGCCAACCGAAGCTGCTGGATCTGCTTGGAGCTCAGTGGGCCCCCGAAGACCTCGCGGTGGCCGGAGTAGTCGAGCGCCTCGTGAAAGCACGCCATGGCTGCGCCCACCGCGCCCCAAACAATTCCGTACCGCGCCTGAGTCAGGCAGCTCAGGGCGCTCTTCAGGCCCTCCGTGCCAGGGAGCACCGCCTCCCGGGGCAGATCGACCTCGGCCAGGTGGAGCTCACTCGTATCCGAGGCCCGGAGCGACAGCTTTCCCTTCTGGTCCCTCGCCGCGAAGCCGGGGTGGTCGGTGGGGACGAGGAACCCTCGGATTCCCCGACTGTCGCCGATCTCCTTCGTTTGCGCCCAAACGAGGGCCACATCGGCCATCGAGCCGTTCGTGATCCACATCTTCGTACCGTTCAGAATCCAGCCGTCGGAGGTCTCCTTCGCCGTGGTCACCATTCCGGAAGGGTTCGAGCCGTAGTCCGGCTCCGTGAGGCCGAAACAACCGATGGCCTCACCCGATGCAAGCGGAGGAAGCCACTGCCGCTGCTGTTCCTCACTCCCGAACTCGACGATCGGATACATGACCAGAGCGCCCTGGACCGACGCGAACGACCGCACGCCGGAATCACCCCGCTCGAGCTCCTGCATGATCAGGCCGTACGCGACGTTGTTCAGCCCGGCGCAGCCGTGCTCCTCGGGCAGGTTCGCGCCCAGCATTCCCAACTCCCCCATCTGGGGAATCAGATCGGACGGGAATCGACCCTCGATGTAGGACTCCTGGATGACGGGAAGGACCTCGTCCTCCACCCAGTTGCGCACCGTGTCCCGGATCATCCGCTCGTCGTCGGAGAGAAGGGTGTCGATCGCATAGAAGTCGACGCCCTGGAAGCGTTCAGCCATGACTATCCGATCCTCCTGAATGGGTCTCCACGGCTCCGCTCTCGAGGAGCCGCTCGATCTGCTCTCGATCGTACCCCAGCTCCTCGAGAATCTCGACGGAGCTCTCGCCTATCCTCGGGATCCCTCCTCCCCCTCGCGGCCGCTCCCCATTCAACCTCAGGGGAAGCGCCACGTCTCTGTAGTCGGGGATCTCAGGGTGCAGAGCCAATGGAAGTAACTCGGCTGCGTGGATCTGCGGATCCGCGGCGACCTGAGCCACGTCCTGGATCGGGGAGCATGGCACTCCGTGTCGCCTCATGAGATCGAGCAGCCCCCGCGTCTGGTGCGACCGAATGCGAGGCTCCAGGATCTCCAGCAAAGCCTCTCGATGAGCGACCCGGTCCGGGTTTCTGGCGAACCTCGGGTCCTTCGGCAGGTCGTCCAACTCCAGTGCTTTGCACAGCCGACCGAAGATCGCGTCGTTTCCGCTCGTGATCATTACGTGTCCGTCCGCCGTGGCGAAGGCCTGATACGGAGCGATCGCGGGCAGGGCCGATCCCATCCTGCCGGGTACCGCCCCGGTCGCGAGGTAGCCCATGAGGTGATACCCGATCCACCCGACGGCGGTGTCGAGGAGCGCGGTGTCGATGCGGGCGCCCTTCCCCGTTTCGTCCCGGGTGCGCAGGGACGCGAGCACGGCGATCACGGACCACATTCCCGTCCCGAGATCGACTACCGACCCGCCGACCCGTGACGGAGATCCTTCGGGGTCGCCGGTGACCGACATGATCCCCGCGAACGCCTGTATCAGGGGCTCGTAGCCGGGAAGGTCCTTCAAAGGCCCCCGATCTCCGAACGCGCTCAGGGACACGTAGATGACGTCCTCTCTCAGCTCCCGGACGGAGTCGTAGTCGAAACCCAGCCGCTCCGCGACGCCCGGACGCGAGGATTGGAGGACGATGTCCGAGCGCTTGACGAGGTCGCGAAGGACGGCTTGGCCCTCCCCCGTCTTGAGGTCGAGCACGATGCTACGCTTGTTTCGATTCGCGGACAGGAACAGGGTCCCGTCGCTCCCCCAGAACGGGGGTCCCCACGCTCGGGCGGGATCTCCTCCGGGTGGCTCGACCTTGATGACGTTGGCGCCGAGGTCCCCCAGGATCTGCGCACAGAAGGGACCCGCGAGGTTCTGCGTGAGGTCGCAGACGAAGAGGTCGGTGAGGGGACCCATCGAGGTGTCCAACGAGTGACGTCTCGAGCCTCGGGGCTCGCAAGGCCGGGAACCTAGACGGGGCCGGAGTCCGGACGCAAGCGGCCGGAATCCGACGGAGATTTCGCGAATCTCACGCCCCCGATTGAAGGGTTCGGCCACGGCCGTATATTGATCCTCCCTTCATTGCGACCGATGCAAGGCGGGACGCATCGCCCCAACACCGTCTCGGAGATCGTGGTGGACCCGAACAGAGTCGTGCTCGCCTACAGTGGCGGCCTGGATACTGCCTGCATTCTGAAGACCTTGATCGATCGGGGTCACGAGGTCATCGCGTTCGTGGCGGACGTGGGGCAGAAGGAGGACTTCGAGGAGATCGCGGAGCGTGCCCGCCGAACAGGCGCTCACGATGTATTCGTCTCCGACCTGCGACGCGAGTTCGTGACGGACTTCATCTTCCCCGCGATCGCAGGTAACGCCGTATACGAGAATCGGTACCTTCTGGGAACCGCGCTCGCCCGACCCGTCATCGCCAAGCGGCAGGTCGAGGTCGCGCTCGAAGTGGGAGCCGGGGCCCTGGCGCATGGCGCCACCGGAAAGGGCAACGATCAGGTCCGCTTCGAGCTCGCCTTTGCCGCACTGGCTCCCCGTCTGGAAGTCATCGCGCCGTGGAAGGAGCGAGCATTCCTCGAGCGCTTCCAGGGACGGAGCGACCTCCTGGCGTTCGCACGCGAGCACGCGATCCCGGTCGAGGCGACGGTCGAGAAGCCGTTCTCCAGCGACGAGAACCTCATGCACCGGTCCTACGAGGCCGGAATACTCGAGGACCCGGACGTCACGCCACCGGAAGACATGTTCAAGCTCACTCGCTCCCCTCAGGAGGCGCCCGACCAACCCACGCGGCTGGCGATCCGGTTCAAGGACGCGATCCCGGTCGAGGTGGAAAACCTGGAGGACGGAACCGTTCACACCGATCCCGTCGAGCTCTTCGAGTATGTGAATCAGGTCGGGGGTGCCAACGGAGTGGGTAGGATCGACATGGTCGAGAACCGATATGTGGGGATCAAGTCCCGGGGGGTGTACGAGACGCCCGGGGGCACGATCCTTCATCACGCGCTGAGGGATCTGGAGGGCATGGCGATGGACCGAGAGGTCCTTCGGCTCCGTGACATGCTCTCGCCACGGTTCGCCGAGTTGATCTACAACGGCTTCTGGTTCTCCCCCGAGATGGATTTCATCCAGGCCGCTTTCCGGCAATCCGAGAAGCTGATCGATGGACGCGTCCGCTTGCAGCTGTACAGGGGAGGGGTCTCGTCGGTCGGGAGGGAGTCCTCGACCTCGCTCTACGACCAGGAGCTGTCGTCCATGGACATGGCGGGCGGATACGACCAAGAGGACGCCCGGGGATTCATCCGCATCAACGCCCTCAGGCTCCGGGCCCACAAGCTGATCCTTCGGAAGGCCGGGGAGGACACCGAGCCACGCTGAGGCCGGACCTACCAGCCGCCGCCCCCACCGCCACCACCCCCCCCTCCGGACGAGCCTCCCCCGCCCCCGCCACCGCCCGAGGGTGCCGCGGAGGAGGCCGAGAGGGACGTGGAGAACGAACCACTCAGCGATGTGGTCATTCCGGAAAGATCGAGCCCGTTCGACCTCCCGCCGGAGTACCAGGAAATCCCGCTACCAGCCCGAGCCTCGGCTTCGGCTCCAGGGGTCAACACGCGCTCGAAACGTTCCGCCCATCGGTTTTCCACCTCCAGCGCGATGGCGTACGGAAGAAACCGCTCGAAGAGCTCCAGGGATCGATTCGGCTCCTGTAGCCGATCGAGCACGTCCCCTTCGGCCGCACCGAGATACCTGCGGAAACCCTCCAGCCGATCGAGAACACCCCGCCCCTTCAGCGTCGGTCGCTCCAAGAGATGATAGAAGAGGACGTTCACGAAGCCGACGGCGATCGCGGCGGCCATCAGGTGTCCCGGCGCTCCCCGATAGAGCCATACTCCCACGAAGATCTCGGCGGCCACGAAGGGGAGGGCGAAAAGGGTCAAGAACCCGGCTCCCAACCCCGCTAGCACGTCTCCCGAGAACGCCTGACGCCAGCTCACCCACACCCGATAGAGCAGTGTCGCGACCCCGAGCGTCCAGAACGACAGCCAGAAACCAAGGAACCAGATCTCGGGCGAGACCGAAAAGCGCTCACTCCACGCGAGAAGCCCGAACCCGCCGAGGCTGATCCCGGCTCCCGCCAGAAACCACCTGCGATTCGTGACGAAGTAGTGGGTCTCGAGCCGCCTCCGAAGACCGGCGCGTACCTTCTTGACGGCCTTCCTCAGTCGCTCGTTCGGCGAGCCCGAAAGCGTCAAAGTCCCGGACTCCGCCACCAGCTCATCGTAGAGAGTCCGCTCTTCCCGGCTCAGCTCGGCCGGCGCGACGCCGGTAGACCGAATCCGCCAATCGTTTCCGTCTTTCTCGATCGTGACCGCACCCTTCACGGCCAGGCTCACGAAGGCCGCATTCAGCTGGGCGGACTCGTATCCACGCTCACGGAGGAAGCCCAGAGCGGCCGGCGAGAATCCCTCGGGGGGCTCGTACTCGACCATGATCGCACCTGGTGCCGGATCGCGACCCACCCGGATCCACATGGCCAGGTAGAGGGCGACGACGAGGGCGGCGAGGGCCGCAGCGTCGACGTATCCGCCCCAATCGAGGCGGAACCATGCGGCTTCCTGCTCGGCGGTTGGTGGGGCCACGACACCCGTCGGGAATCGGACCCGGATGGTCAGCCCCTCATAGGAGTCGAGCGATCGAGTCGTCTGGAAGCGGGCCCCGCCGACCTCCGGGTCCCATCTCCACGACACATCCTGCCGCTCCGAGCCCTCCGGCCCCGTCCAGGCGGAGAGATCCACGTCCGTCGCGGAGACCACTCCAGGAAGGATCACCGTCGCCGTGGCCGACGCGATCGGAAAGACCCAGCCGTTCCCGGTCACATTCCAGTACAGGGCGTCCTCGGTTTCTTCGAACCGAAGCCAGCGCTCCGTTCGATACGCCAGCGCGTACGTGTAGAGACCCTGATCCAGGAAGATGTCGGGATCTCCCACCCGCACCCGAACGCCGCCTCTTCCGGAGGGGCCGATGATCCGCTCGAGCTCGTAGGGCTCGGGGAGACCGTCCCGGCTCACCGAGAGAACCGTGAAGGGAGCCACGATCCTGCCTCCCGCCTCCTCTCTGGGGAAGTGGGTCGGGAAGTCCCTGTAGATGCCGCGCCGAATCTCCTGACCGAGCGCCCGTACCTCGATCGACTCGGACACCCGCATGGTGCCGCCGTTTCCGATCTCGATCCGCACGTCATAGGACAGGATCTCCTCCGAGAGCTCCTGCGCCGCGGCGGAGCCCCTCGGAAGCAGCGCGAGGGCGAGAGCCCAGAAGAGAATCGTCCGCACCGCCCCTTTCACCAGCGTCCGGGTCACCCGCGTCCGGTTCACCCGCTCGCGGGTACGAGGGGACAAACCCGAGATCACCTCTGTTCCTGTCCTCTTGCCCTGTCCATGCGTCCAATCTACTGTCCCCTCGACACTCCACGAAGCCGCTGGAGCCCTCCGATCCGCACGTTTCCACTTCCGTCCGAATGACCTTGCGCTCGTTGCTCCCGTCGGGAGGTATGCGAAGGCACGCGGCCTACTACGACTCCGTCCTCGGGACGTCGCTCGAGCTCCAGTGCCTGCTCGGGCGATGGTGGGGAAGATCACTCGGACCTCGGGCCGAGCAGGCGGTCCTGGAAGAGATTCTTCGCCAGGAGCGCATCTTCAGCACATTCGATCCGACCAGCGAAATCTCGGTCTGGCAAGAGACGGTAGGGAGAGACGTGCCGGTCTCCGACGAGCTCGCCGAGGTTCTAGAGGCGTCCAGCTCGTGGACCCAACGGACCCACGGCGCCTTCGACCCGACGGCCGAGGGCTGGACACGACTCTGGCAGTCGAGGGGTGAGAGCGGCGCCCCCACCTCGCCTGCCGATGACGAGCGCGCCTCGAATACGGGAGGCGAGCGATCGGTCGGAGGAACTCCGACTTCGACGCCGCCATGGAACGTCCGCCGCACCCTCGCGGGTGAATTTCATGCCCGAAAGCTGACGTCCGCTCCCATCAGTCTCGACGCGATCGCGAAGGGATACATCGTCGACCGGGCGTGTGCGATCGTCGAAGAGGTCACGCGCAGCTCGAGTGTTCTGATCAACATCGGGGGGGACCTGCGCCACCTCGGGGACGAGCCCCTCAGGGTCCAGGTCCGCCGCCCGCGAGGCCGCGCTGAGATCGGCCCGATCGTCGAGGAGATCGTCATTCGGAACGAGGGCGTCGCGACGAGTGGAGGAGTGCATCGCGGGGTCATGGTGGACGGGACGTGGCACTCGCACCTGATCGACCCTCGGACCGGCCGGCCGGTGGACCACCTCGAGCTCGTGGCGGTCGTCGCGCCGGACGCCATGACCGCGGATGTGTTGGCGACGGCCTTCAGCGTGCTCGGTGCCCGGCAGAGTCTGGCGATCGCCGACTCGATCCCCGGTGTCGGCTGCCTGCTGCTGCGACGGGACGGAGCCCGTCTCACGAGCGCCGTTTGGGACGATCGGGCGGCTCGCGCGGGCAGGGCCGTGCCGGTGTCCCGTAGGCGGGCCGTGGCGGGTGCCGTGGGCATGGGGCTGGGTCTGGCATCCGCCGCTCGCGGTAGATCGAGCGTGCTCCCAAACGGTTCGGAGAAACGAGCTCGCGCACCCGGCGCGCGCGTTCCCTGGGACGACCGCTTCGAGGCGGCGATCACGTTCAGCTTCGGAGATCCCAGAGGGGGGATGGCCTCACGCCGGCCCTACGTGGTGGTGTACATCGATGATGCGGAGGGAAACCCGGTTCGCACCGTGAGTCTCTGGGCTCAGGACGCGTCGTGGATCCGTAACCTCCGCCGCTGGTACCGGGCCGAGCGGGCCAGACAGGCCGCCGGGGGAGACAGCCTGGTTTCTACGGTCACCACTCCCACCCGCAACCCGGGGCGATACACGGTCGTCTGGGACGGCCGAGACGACACGGGCGCGCCCGTCGAGCAGGGCGAGTACTTCGTCTGTCTCGAGACCATCCGCCAGGGCGGGACCAACTACTTCACCCGGCAGGCGTTCGCCTTCGAATCGACCCCCTTCACGGGGAGCATGGAAGACTATGGAGCGTTCCGTGATATCGAAGTGGACTTCCGGGAGAAGAGCTGACTGATGCTCCC
>JAHEKL010000035.1:9683-14932 GCA_024638345.1 Gammaproteobacteria bacterium
TATACGCCGCCCTCCGGTGGATGCATGTGTACCTGTCGATGATCAGCTTCATGGCCATCTTCTTCTTCGCGATCACGGGGATCACCCTCAACCACCCCGAGTGGACGTTCGGGATCTCGGAGTCCACCGAGGACTTCTTGGGCGAGCTGCCCACCGAATGGCGCTCCGGGGAGACGGTCGACTGGCTTGCCGTCGCCGAGCACATGCGCGCCGAGCATGGGATCCGTGGCGCGTTGGCCGACTACCGGATGGACGAGTTCGAGGGCTCGATCGCGTTCAGGGCGCCGGGATACTTCGCCGACGCCTTCATCGATCCTGAGACCGGCAGCTACGACCTGACGGTGGTACGCATGGGCGCCGTCGGGGTCCTGAACGAGCTCCACCGCGGGACGGATGGCGGGGCGGCGTGGAGCTGGCTGATCGACATCGCCGGAGTCTTCCTCGCCTTGCTAGCTCTGACAGGTCTCGGCATCCTCGTATTCCTCAAGCGCTTTCGGCGTCCTGGCCTGCTCGTGATGGCGGGAGGGAGCCTTCTCGTGTTTCTCCTCGTCATTCGGCTCGTGAGCTGAAGGAACCGCCCGCGGGCGTGGAGCGGGGCTCGTCGAAGGACCCTTCGTCCAGGGCCAGCTGAAGCTCTTGTCGAGTCCAGCCGTCGGTCTCGTCGGCGGCCTCGCGCGCGAGGGCGGCGCGGCCTTCGTCCGATCCGATCTGGCCAAGACCCCACGCGGCGTGTCCCCGCACCAGCGGATTCGGGTCGGAGAGCGCGTCGACGAGGGCAGGAACGGCCGCCTCGGAGCCGTAGTTGCCCAGTGCGACCGCCACGTTCCGAAGGAAGCCCGCGCGACCGGCGCGGCGGATCGCCGACCCGCGGGAGAAAGCTTCCCAGGCCGCTTCGTCCAACTTCATCAGCTCGGTCAGCAGTGGCCCATCCGTGCCTGGGTGCGGAGCCGACGGCTCCCCGGGTTGGGGCTCGACGCCCAGCGGGCGTTCGCCCGGCCCCCGAGCCGCATATGCCGGCTCCGTCGCCACCGTCGCGAAACCGACGTTGAACGGACAGACCTCCTGACAGATGTCACATCCGTAGATGCGATTTCCGATCAGAGGTCGCAGGTCGCGGGGTATGGGCCCAGGGTTCTCGATCGTCAGATAGGAGATACAGCGAATCGCATCCATTACGGGTGCCCCGGTAGGGTCTCGACCCAACAGTGCCGTGGTGGGGCACGCGTCCAGACAAGCCCGGCAGCTCCCGCAGTGATCCCGGTCCAAAGGCGGATCGATCTCGACGTCGACCCCCAGCAGCAACACGCCGATGAAGAAATACGAGCCGTGGCGTGGATGGATCAGCATGGTGTTTCGTCCGAACCAGCCCAATCCGGCACGTTGAGCCAACTCGCGCTCCAGTACCGGTCCGGTGTCGACGTAGACGGCTCCCGGCACCGAGATTCCCTCGAGGTCCTGAAATCGGCGGTGGACGCGTTCCAGGCCCCGTTTGACCACCTTGTGGTAGTCGCGACCCCTGGCGTATCGGGCCAGCACGCCGCGACTCGATTGTTCGGGCACACCCCGCGGGTCTTCCTGATGGTAGTTGTGACCCACCACCAGGACGGCACGGACGTCGGGCAGGATTCGGCGTAGATCGGCCCTCTTTGCCAGGGCGTCCGGCCGCGCCAGATACGTCATCGAGCCATGCCGGGCGTCCTCGATCCACTCCGCCAGGAACCCCGTGTGCTCCGACGGCTCCGCACCACAGATCCCCACGAGATCGAATCCTTCCTCTCCCGCGATACGCTTCAGCCGGTCAGACCGATTCACCCAGAGCCTCGCCACCCGAGTATCTACGACCCTTCCACTCCACTCTCCGGTCACCCCGCCAACCGCTGCGCAACGCGATCAGACCGACCAGGGCGGCGCCGAGGGGATAGGCCAGCGCGTACGCGGCCGAAACGTCGAAGCGCCGGTAGACGAGCGCCCAGACCGCAAGACCGATTCCCGTGGTCAGTGCGGACCAGACGAGAAGCGGGCCGCCTTGGCTTGCGCCTGCGAAGACGCCCGCCCACAGCCCCAGCAGGACGAGGGGGGGCAGAACCCAGAGCACGAACGCGTAACCGACGACACCCGCAAGCGCCAGGTCGCCCCAAGGTCCCGCGGACTGCTTCGCGCCGATTGCGACGTTCTTCGTCCATCCGTCCAGAACCTCGCGGAGGGACTGATACATCCGGGTCGAGAGTCGGTCCCGCTCGGTTCGTAGGCTGAGTCGATGTCCTTCGCCCGTGAGGACCTGGGCCAGTCGGAGGTCCTCAGCCACCTCTCCGCGGACGGCAGCGTGGCCTCCGATGTCCTCGTACGCGTGCCTTCGAATGAGGATATACTGCCCGTTGGCGATCGCGTCTCTCTGATTCTCCCGTTCGAGCGGTCTATCGAGCCGGCGATACCTCAGGCCCAGAACCGTGAACATCTGGGGCTGCACCAGGCGCTCGCCGAAGCTCCCGAGCTCCTGCCGCCCGAGGAGCGAGACCGCGGATGCCCGGTCTTCCCCCAGGGCCTCGACGGCGCTGCTCAGAAGCGACGGGTCGTGGACGGTGTCGGCGTCCGTGAAGAGAATCAGGCCTTCCTGAACACCGTGGGAGCCTTGGGCGCACGCCCACGGCTTACCGAACCAGCCCTCGGGCAGAGGCTCGCCAGCGATGACGAGGATCTCTCGTGCGTTTCCCTTCGGGACTTCTGTGGCCAGGCGATGAGTCGCGTCGGTCGAACGATCGTCCACCACCGTGATCGCGAAGTCGGGATAGTCCTGCCCGGCGATCGACTCGAGACACGCTTCGATCCCCCTCGCCTCGTTTCGGGCTGGCACCACGATCCGAACGGAGGGAGGCTCGCCGACGGACGACTCCGGGTCCTTTGGAGGAAGGGGACGGGGCTCACGCACGAGGATGGTGAGCGTGGCCACCACCAACCAAGGAAGGGCGGCCAGTATCGCGATCCAGATCATTCCTGCTTGGGCGCCCAACGATCCGCGTCTCTCAACTCGTACTTCTCGAGCGTCCGAAGGAGCGCCTTCTCCAAGTCGACGCCCTGTTCGTTGGCCAGCACCAGGAGCACGAACAGCACGTCCGCCAACTCCAGGGCCAGGTCCTGCTCATCCTCGCCCCGCTTCTTGGTCTTCGCTCCGTACCGGTGATTCAGCTCTCGGGCGAGCTCTCCGACCTCCTCGGTGAGCCGGGCCAGATTCACGAGCGGCGGCCAGTATCCCTCCTCGAATCGAGAAATCCAATCGTCGACGCGTTTCTGTGCCTCGTTCAGCTCCATCGGGTCAGTCCCCCGGTCGCACCACGAGCTTGCCGAATACGCTTCCCTCTTCGAGCAACCGGTGGGCCTCGGCTGTCTCGTCCAGGGTGAACACCCGATCGATGACCGGTCGAAGCTCGCCGGCGAACACGAGCTCCATCACTTCTCGATACTCTGTGGCGCTGCCCATCGTGCTCCCCAGGATCGAAAGCTGTTTCCAGAAGACATGTCGAAGGTCCGTGCTCGCGCTCGCTCCCGTCGTCGCTCCGTAGGTCACGAGTCGGCCGCCGACATCGAGCGTCTTGATCAGGTCTCCCCAAACCACCTCCCCGACGGAGTCGAGCACGAGATCTACCCGTCTCTTCCCCGTAGCCTCCCTCAGGAGCTCCCCGAGCGGGCCCCGCTCGCGATCGACGACCACATGAGCGCCGAGATCGAGAAGTCTCCGGACGTTCTCTTCTCCCGAGGTGACGGCGAACACCTCGGCCCCGGAGTAGGCCGCGATCTGAACGGCGGCCGTAGCCACACCTCCCGAGCCTCCGGTGATCAGGACCCGCTCTCCGGGACGCAGCTTCCCCCGCGTGATCAGACCCCGCCAGGCCGTGACGAACACTAGCCCGGCCGCAGCCGCCTCGTCGTAGGAGGCCCCTTCGGGAATCTGCATCAGGTTGACGACCGGAACGACCGTGTACTCGGCCAGGCCGCCCTGGGTGTGCTCCCCAAGGACCCGGAATCTAGGGCTCGGGAGATCCTCCCCACTCCGAGCACCCTCGTACCATGCCCAGTCCAGGGATGGATCGACGACCACGCGCGTGCCCTCGCTCACCCCCTCTACGCCGGGCCCCATCGCATCGACTTGACCGGCAATGTCCGAACCCCCGATGTGCGGCATGGGAATGGGTGTGGGCAGCCCCCGTCGAATCCAGAGGTCGAGATGATTCAGGGAGGTGGCGCCTACCCGGATGCGTACCTCGCCGGGTCCTGGTGAGGGAACAGGGACCTCGGAGATGCGAATGACCTCGGGACCCCCGTGCTCGGAGAAGAGGGCGGCCCGCATCAGGTCCATCGCGGACGACTACGGTCCAGCGCTGGCAACCGGGGTGGGCACCAGCCTGTTGTCACGGGTTCCGTCGCCAATCTGGCCCTCGACGTTGTAGCCCCAGCACAGGTTTCCACCGGAGAGCGTGCGCCCGCACGTGTGTGAACCGAAGGCCTCGATCTGGCTGAAGCGCTCGAAGCCGGCGACCGGACCCGGCGCGCTTCTGGCCTGCGTCGTTCCGTCGCCGAGCTGACCGTAGACATTCGTACCCCAGCACATCGCACCGCCGTCCACCGTGAGGCCACAGGTGTGCACGCCCCCCGTAGCCACGGACGAGAATCGAGCCGTGGTCGCCACCGGCTGAGGCTCGGGACGGGACTGGTTGGAGCCGTCGCCCAGCTGGCCGGAGTCGTTCGCTCCCCAGCACAGGATCCGGTCGTCGGCGGACAGCCCACACGTGTGTGCGTTTCCGGCCGCCAGCGCACGGAAGCGGTTGCCTCCGGCCACCGGGACGGGAGTTGCGCTCGAACCACCGACATCGTCTCCGAGCTGCCCAGAGCCATTCGCGCCCCAGCAGAACGCCCGGCCCTGGCCGTCCAGAGCACACGTATGCTGCCAGCCGGCCGCAATCTGCTGGAAGGCAGCCGTCGTGCTCACACGCGTCGGGACGTTCCGGGAGTCGCTGGAGCCATCCCCGAGCTGGCCGCTCGAGTTGGAGCCCCAACAGTAGGCGGCCCCGGCACCGTCGATTCCGCAGGTGTGCCCTACACCAGCGGCCAACGCCCGGAAGCGGTTCGTACCCGAAACGGGACTCGGTTGCCGAGTCGACGCACGACTCCCCGTACCCAACTGGCCCTGTCCGTTCGCCCCCCAGCAGAACGCCTCGCCCTCTCGGTTCAATGCGCAAACATGGGCGAGTCCGGAC
>JAHEKL010000269.1 GCA_024638345.1 Gammaproteobacteria bacterium
CACGGTGATCGTGAAGTTAGTTCCTAGGTTGATCGGCCCGGCCGGCGCACTCGTGATCGCGACCTGAGTCGCGGATTGCGCCGCGAAGGACACGGGATTCCCTGAGATCCCCGATCCCGAGACCGTCGCGCGAAGGGTGTTGGGAGACCCGGTGCCGAGGGTCCAACTTCCCACCGTCGCTTCACCCTGGTTGTTGGTGGTTTGCACGAGTCCCGTGGCCGATCCGCCTCCCTGGAATACCGAGAACGTGACCGTCACCCCGGCGACGGGGTTTCCGCCGGAGTCCGCAACCCGGACGCTGGGCCGCGTCGCGACGCTCGTGCCCTGAACCGCAGTCTGATTGTCACCCGCTGCGGCCACCACGGTGCTGGGAGCCCCGGCCGTCGCGCTCGCATTGAACGTCACGCTCGACAGACCGGTCGCCGTCGCTACCACGGTGTTCGGTCCCACGGTCGTCCCCAGTCGCCAGGACGTTATGGTCGCTACGCCGCTCGAATTCGTCGTAGCGGGCGAGCCGACCACGCTCCCACCGCCGGCCGAGACCGTGAAGCTGACCGAGACCCCTGGGACAGGCACGCCCTGCGCGTCGCGAACGATCACGCTCGGAGGATCCGAGACGTTGGTGCCGCGAGGCGCCGTCTGTGAGGTCTGCGAGACGGCAGCCATCGAGACCGCCATCCCCGACACGGCCGTGGCCGTGAAGGTCACGGACGTCACGCCGGGTGACGACGCGGTGAGCGTGTTCGTGCCCGGTAGAGGGCCCATGAACCATCCACCCACCACCGCCGCCCCGGAGACGTCGGTGACTTGTCGCGATCCCACGACGCTTCCTCCGCCGGACGCCACCGAAAAGGTCACGGTCGCCCCCGGGACGGGATCGCCCGACCCGTTGCGCACGACGACCGCTGGGGCGATGGGAACCAGCCGACCGACCGGCGCCTGCTGGTTGTTTCCCGCCGTAGGGGACATCTGGGTCCCGGCCGGCGCCGTGGCTGTCGCGCTGAAGACGACCGGGTTGTTGGCGACGCCCGACTCCTCCACACGCGCCGCCAGAGTCTGCGCTCCCACCGATGGTCCAAGCGTCCAACTTCCCACTGTAGCGATCCCCTGGGCGTTCGTCGTTCGGACACCTCCCGTGACTCGTCCACCCCCCGAAAGGGGAGAGAACGTGACCGGGGCGCCCGCCACCGCATTCCCGAATTCGTCGGCTACGCGGATGCTCGGCGCGATCGGCACGGCGGACCCCGCTGGTGCGCTCTGATTGTCTCCGGCCACCGGAGAGACCGTGGCGGAACGTGAGGCGCTGGCGTTGACTGTGATGGTGGCGGACACACTGCCGCCGGCCGACACCGTCAGCACGTTCGGTCCTGTGGCACTGCCCAGGGTCCAGCGCGTGCGCGCGGTCCCATTGACGTCGGTCGTCGCGCTAGCCGGCGAAACCGCTCCACCCTGCCCCGCGCTGAACGTGACGGTGGCTCCGGACAGCGGCTGGTCATCGCTTCCCAGCACTCGGACCTCGATCGGGTCCGGCAGGGGCTCCCCCGCCCGGCCCTGCGTATTCGGAGGACTGACCGCCTCGATCCGAGCCGGAGTGAGGGGCTCGTTGATGCCCGTCTCCCCGCAACCCCAAAGAACCGCAAGAAGCACTACCAAGCCCAGGGGTCTGGTGCCCTGGGCCCACCGCCCCGCGAACGTGTCAGCCATCGCGAATCTCCACCTCGTGGAAGGAGACCTGCACCAGCCGCATGAGTTGTGTTAGGTGACCCCTGAGGTCCTGGGGAATGCGCTGTCCCCCCCGAATCGACCTCTGACTGTGAATCGGGACTTTGGAGGAACGACTAAGGAGGGCGATTCGTGACGGCGGGCGGACCTGGTTCGGTCGGAGGAATCGCCAAGGCCCTCACCTTTACAGGACCCTTACCTGAACGTACTTGACCGCGGGGGTCACGCCGAATCAAGCTCTATCCAAGAATCTTCCCCCCGTCGATCGCCGATTCCTCGGAGGTGCGGCGATTTCCCAGAGTGTCGATCCCAGATCTTCTTCCCGGTTGGGAGGTCAACCATGGATGTGCCAGTGGACACCTCGCGCAGGAGACGGAACCTCGTCTTTCTCGTCGCTGCCTGCTCCCTAGTGGCCTCGGCCTTCGTCAGCCCTGCAAGCGCTGCCGGTCAGCTCACCAACGACCCCTACCCCGACGACGTTCGGCAGTCCGAAGGCGTGATCCGCGTCAACTACGTGGAGCTCGCCGAGGTGCCGGATTTCGAGGGCCGGCCTGCTCGCATGATGCATCTGGTAGACGAACCCGGAACCGATCGGATGTTCGTGAACGACATGTGGGGTGTGCTCCACTGGATCGGCTACGACGGGGGAACCGCGAGGCAGTATGTCGACGTCAACGATCCCGAGTGGGAGGTCCCCGTCGAGGCCGGAGGCAACGAGCGGGGCTTCCAGAGCTTCGCTTTCCACCCTCAGTTCGGCCAGCAGGGAGCGCCGGGGTACGGCAAGTTCTACGCTTATGTGGACGTCATCGACCCGTCTCAGAACGGGGACTTCACGACGTCGAACGAGGTCCACTCGCATCACACGCTTCTTCTCGAGTGGACCGCTCGGAACCCGGAGGCCGGCGCTTACGACGGAGGGCCGCCCCGGGAGCTCATGCGCTTGGTTCAGCCTTTCGGAAATCACAACGCCGGACAGCTCGCATTCAACCCGCTCGCGTCGCCCGGCGACCCCGACTTCGGGCTGCTCTACATGGGGGTGGCCGACGGTGGGAGCGGGGGCGATCCCTTGAACCTAGCCCAGGACCTGACCTCGGCCTTCGGGAAGATCTTCCGTATCGATCCGCTCGGTTCAAACAGCGCGAACGGGGAGTACGGCATTCCTTCGGACAACCCCTTCGCCGACGACGGGAACCCGAACACCCTAGGCGAGATCTACGCCTACGGGGTTCGCAACCCTCAGCGTCTCGCCTGGGACCCGGCCAACGGCAACCTCTTCCTCGCCGACATCGGTCAGAACACCCTCGAAGAGCTCAGCCTCGTGACCTTGGGCGCAAACCTCGGCTGGAACGACTGGGAGGGGAGCTACCGGTTCATCGGTCGTGAGGGTGTGGACGGAGGGGATCGCCGGAGCGATCCCTCCGTGACCTACCCCGTGGCCGAGTACGGGCACACCGATCCCGTGCTGGTGGAGGGTGACGCGGCCGTGAGCGGAATACACGTCTACCGGGACGACGCGATCCCCCAGCTGGAAGGGCGTGTGCTTTTCGGCGACAACCCGAGCGGCGAGATCTTCCACATCGATGCCGACGATCTCCCGAGCGGGGGCGAGGAGGGGATCGGCCGGGTGCTGCTGAACGACGACGGCGAAGCCAAAACCCTGCTTCAACTCGTGCGTGAGAAGAACCGGGAACAGGGACGAGACCCGTCCGACAACGTCGATCTGCGCATGGGGAGTGGACCCGAGGGGCAGGTCCTCCTCTTGAACAAGTTCGACGGCACGATCCGGATGCTCGTGCCTTAGTCCGACGCCGAGATCAACGGCAGGGCGGAAGGATTCGAGCTATCGAGAGGGGGACGCCGGGCGGCCTCCGTCAAGTGGTGCCGGACTGCTAGGCCCGGTTGCACGGTAAGGAAAGACCTCGGCTCCCGCGTACACGAGCTCGGGCATCCAATGCTTGGACCCG
>JAHEKL010000036.1 GCA_024638345.1 Gammaproteobacteria bacterium
CACGTCCCCTCCCATGAGGAGCCAGACGATTCCGCCGAACATGTGGAGGAGGGCCAGGTAGGTGGGCATCCGCTAGGTTGGGCGAGAGACTGCTGGACATGCAAGGACCGGCACCTGAGCCGTGACCCAGGTCCGCCTCGTCTCCTCTGCCTGCTTGCAACCCAGCCGAGCCGGGTCCAGGTTGATATTCATGGGCGACCATCCAAACCGCAGGCGCTTCCTAACCCGAGCAGGGGCGTTCCTCGGAGCCGTCTTCAGCGGTCGGCTGTGGACCCGCCTGACCGGCCGCTCGCGCGCGGCTCACGCGGCGACTCACCCGGCCGGCCGGTCCGGCGAACCGGGGGCGGGGCGTGCCGCCCTCACACACGGACCCGTGCTGGGTCATGTGACGCCGGACGAGGCGCGGGTATGGGCCCGTTGCTCGACCCCGGGCGTCCACACCCTCACGCTTCGGGGCGCCTCGACGTCCCGCACCGCGGTCGCGACCGCCTCACCGGACGACGACCTGTGCGTCGTCTGGCGCCTCACCGGTCTCCGCGCTGAGGAGCGTTACCGCTACGAGATCGCCCAAGGAGAGCAGATCGTCTTCGCGGACGAGCGCGCGGCCTTCGCCACGCCGCCTCCCTACGAGGCACAGCAGGTCACCCGTCTAGCGGTCGGCTCGTGCGCGTACGAGGACGAGGGCTCGGCCTCGGTCTGGCGTCGAATGACGACGCTGGATCCCGACGTGGTCGTGCTGCTCGGCGACACGCCGTACATCGATTCAACCGACCTCCAAGTGCAGCGAACGCGACACGGAGAGTTCCACGCCGTCCCCGAGTTCGAGGCCCTGGTTCGGAATCGGCCCCTTTACGCCACCTGGGATGACCACGACTTCGGGGAGAACGACACCGACGGACGGCTCGCGGGGAAGGAGAACTCTCGGCAGGTCTTCATAGAGTACCACGCGAATCCATCCTACGGAGAGAGCGACGAGGGAATCTACACCAAGTTCCGGATGGGTGGAGTCGAGATATTCCTCCTGGATACGCGGTATTTCGCGGGCACCGAGCCCTCCCCCATCGCTCCGGACCGACCGACGCTTCTCGGGAGAAGGCAGTGGGACTGGCTGCAGGCGGCGCTCTCGGCATCGACCGCGCCATTCAAGCTGCTCGCCTCCGGGATCATCTGGAATGGGGCGGTGCGTCCGGGCAAGCCCGACCACTGGGACACGTATCCCCATGAAAGAGAGGCGCTCTTTCGCTTCCTCGGAGACGAGAGAATCAGCGGGGTCGTGCTGACCAGCGGCGACATCCACCGGACCCGCGTGCTGCGCTACGACACCACGCAGCTGGTGGGATACCCGCTCACGGAGTTGGTCACGTCCCCGATCCACGACAGTGTGATCGAGGCGGCGAACGCGCCCCATCCCGATCTGATTCACGACTCGGGCGAGCCTCACTCGTTCCTGCTGCTCACCGTCGATACGACCGTGAGCCCGCCCACCCTGCGTGCCGAGTTCCAGAACGCCGCGGGTCGTGAGCTCTACGCGCTCTCGCTGGATACCGACACCCTCACGGGTTGACCCCACCCATCCGATCCCCGAACCGACGAGCCCACGACGCATGAGTGACGAGACCCATCGCATCGGCCGCCGAGCCTTCCTGACCGGGGCTGCCGCCTCGTTGGTCGCCGCCGGCGCGGCGCCCCTTTCCCCCCTCCTCGGCAGGAGTCGGAACGCCCCGCGAAGAGCGGAATGGAGACAGGACCGGAAGGTCCTGTTCCTGAGCGTGGACGGCTTCGGTCCGGACTACCTGCATCAGAGCGACATGCCGAACCTGAAGCAGATGATGGCGTCGGGGACATATGTGGAGGGAACGGGAATCATTCCGTCACTCACGAACGTCAACAACGCGTCGATCCTGACCGCTTCTTTCCCGGCGGAGCATGGAATCACTGGGAACTACTTCTACGATCGCACGACCGGCGAGGGAACGTTCATGGAGTCCGCAGACTTCCTGATGCGGCCGACGCTCTTCGAGCAGGCGCGAAGTCGAGGGATCCGAACCGGCTTCGTCACCTCCAAGGAGAAGCTGATGTTTCTCTCCCGGGGTGCGGATTTCGCCGACTCCGCCGAAGCCCCCTCGTCAGAGATGGCCGCGCTGTTCGGTCCCGCGCAGGACGTGTATACGCCCGACATCAACTATTGGACCCTGCGGGCGGCACGCTACTTCCTGGACGAGCGGGACTGCCAGATCGTCTACGCGGCCACGACCGACTACATGATGCACACGTATCCGCCGGAGGACGAGCGCTCCCAGGCCCACCTCCACACGCTGGACGAGCTCGTCGGCCGGATCCTGAACGACCATCCCGGCCTCGAAGTCTACGTGACGGCCGACCACTCCATGTCGGCGAAGCGGGACGCCATCGATATCGGGCGGGTCATCGCCGAACACGGAATAGCCGGCGAGGCCGTGCCCATCATCCGCGACCGGTACGTGGTCCACCACAGCAACCTGGGGGGCGCCTGCTACGTCTACCTCGAGAACGAGGCGGATCTGGAGCGGACCTTCGAGGTGCTGAGCGAGCTTCCCGGCGTGGAGGAGATCTATCGCAAGGAAGAAGCCGCGGCGGAGTTCCAGCTCTACGCGGATCGTATCGGCGACATCTTCCTGCTGGGAGAACGTCCAGTCGTCTTTGGAGCGCTCGAGCGTGCACGTGAAGAGGTCGACATCCGCTCCCACGGGTCGCGACACGAGACCGGGGTGCCCATCATCTGCTATGGTCGAGACGTAGAGGTCTCACGCTACGAGCGAAACATCGACCTGACGCGAAACTTCGTCTGGGAGGCGTAGGGGCCAACGTTCACGAGGAACACCAGACGACATGCCCTCCCTCCACGACACCGAGTCCCGCCAGGAGATCGTCGAGCGAATCCGCCGGCTCACCCCCCAGAACGACCGACTATGGGGACAGATGGATCACGCGAGAATGCTCGCGCACGTGGCGGACCAGCTCCGCATGGCGCTCGGCGACTTGCCGGTCGAGAGGGCGAGCGGACCGCTCAGATTCGCGCCCACCCGTTTCCTCATCGTCCACGTGCTTCCGTGGCCGAAGGGCAAGGCGCAGGCTCCCCCTGAGGCGTTCACCACGCCTCCGGCCGGCTGGGAGGCGGACAAGATGGCGCTCTTGGAGCTGATCGAACGGTTCGCGGCCACCCCCGCGGCCGGGCTTCAGCGCATCAACCCCATATTCGGGCGGATGAGCGGGAAGGACTGGGGCGTGCTCGCTTACAGACATCTGAACCACCACTTGACGCAGTTCAGCGCTTAGGGCGAGCCACGTTGGGAAGCCGGGCCCGGCTCTGGTGGGTTCGCCCTTCGGCCCACCTCTCGGCCATCGACGCATATCTTCCCGAATGACCCCGGATCCGCCTCTCTCCCCTCAGGCTCCCCCAAGGGACTCCGCTTGAACGTTTCGCGTCTGCATGTCGCGCTCACGCTCCTTAACTTCGCCCTCCTGATCCCCGGGGTGACGCTTCCGATCTACGGCGTGATGATCACGATGAACGTCGAGGCTTCCATCATCGCGGAGCCGATCGTGGTGACCGTGTACGAGCAGACGCGTTCGATCCTGGGCACGGTGCGGGAGTTGTGGCGATCGGCCGACTACCTGGTGTCCTTCCTCATCCTGTTTTTCAGCATCATCGTGCCTGTGACGAAGGCCGGCACGCTCCTGGCCTCACTCTACGTGACCCGGGACGCGCTCAGGAAACGGCTTCTGAAGGTGGTCGAAGTGATCGGGAAGTGGTCCATGGCCGACGTCTTCGTGGTGGCAGTCTTCCTCGCCTTCCTCGCCACCCGCGACCAAGCGCAGGCGAACAGCTTCAGCGTGGGGGCCTTTCCACTCAGCATCGACGTGGACCTGCAGACCCAGCTCACGTCGACCCTGGGCGTCGGGTTCTACTACTTCCTCGCATACTGCCTCTTTTCGATCCTGTGGACCCAGCTGCTCAGAGGCGCAAGCCGGCGGGCCCTGGAAGGGCGACAAGGGACCGCCTGAGGGACAGCTAGCGCGCCATCAACTCCCGAGCCTGGCGAACCGCCGCTTCGATCTTCAGCTCCATCCCCATTCGGCCGTAGTCCCGCGTGGCCCTCGTCGGGTCACCAGCTGCGTCCCTCCACTCGGGTCCGGCGGCGGTCTGCAACTGATCCATCCTCACCTGATCGGGCGCTACGAAGAGGAGCTCGGCGGTGGTGTCGAGACCCGCGTGCGACCCGATCGTTTCTTCGGTCTCCCCCTGCTCCAGCAGCCACTCCGTCCACCCGTTGTTCGCGTAGTAGTCGCTCACGAAGTGCACGCGCACCGGCTCGTTCGCCCATTCCTGGTTGAGGGCCTCGGCCACGGCGCCCATCCCGCTCATGTTCCCGCCGCTGTCGGAGAGGAAGACGATGTCCGTGAATCCGTGGGCCCGGAAGCTTCGGGCCGCGTATTCGACCAACCGACCAAAGTGCTCCTCGGGAAGGGTGATCGTGCCGGGGTAGCGCATGTGACCGGAAGGAGGATCGATGTCCCCCTCGGGCACGTAGTCGACGACGGGTGCGACGAGGGTACCTCCGAGTCGACGCGCGATCTCTCCCGCGGCGTAGCGGACGATGTGGCGATGCTTGCCGATCGTCAGATGGGGCCCGTTCTGCTCGGTGCCGCCCGTGGGCAGGATGATCGTGGTGTATCCGTCGGCGATCGCGTCTCCGACCTCCACGCTGGTCAGATCTTCCAAATGCACACTCGGGAGCTCCTGCGCAAACGCGCACCCCGCCCAGAGCGCGGTGGCCGCAACCGCAGAAATCAGTGATCTCATCGTAACCGCCTCATCGGATGGCGTCGGAGGATCCACCTGCTTGCGCCATCCTAGCTGTCCCCCGGATGTTGGGGCCAGGAGCCACACCACCCTCGCGGATCCATCGCGCGCCCCCCGTTCGAGAGCCGCCCCATGCTCAAGGGCCATGAAGCCCCTACACTGGCGCTCCTGGCGCTCACCACGCTGCTCACGGGGCCCGTCTCGTCCCAGACACCCTCGAGCACGGTCGTGCTTCATGGGCGCGTGGAGGACGCCGCGACCCGTCAGCCGATGGAAGGCGTGCTGCTCGTTTCCGGAGACTCGGCGACGGAGGTGCTGTCGGATTCGCTCGGCACGTTCGCGATTCCCGTGAACGCGCAACCGCCCTATGTGCTCTACGCGGATCAGTTCGGGTACGAGACGACGACCTTCGAGCTTCCGGACTCCGCCCCCGAGAGACTCTCGATTCTCGTGCTGGATCCGGAGCCCCTCGCCGTCGAGGGCCTCACGGTCGTGGAGGACGACGCGTTCACGGTGCTGACCAACGGGATGGCAGAGCGACGGGTCCGCTACCCTGGCCGGTTTCTCCACTACGACCGCGCCAGACTCCTCTCCCTGGGTGGAGCGAGCGCCTACGACATCCTGCGGCAACGGTCGGTCGTATACCCGTGCTCGAACGCCTTGGGCCAGATCTGCCGATATATCCGGGGCCGCGAGAGCCCCCTTCTCGTCTGCATCGACGAGCAGCTCGCCCTGGACCCCGTATCGGAGCTGGGGGCGCTGCCGATCGAATCCCTCGCCACGATGGAGCTCTTCGGCCCCACGATGGAGTTCGGGCTCTACAGCGGCCCCGGGATGTTTTCCGCCGCGGGCCCCTTCTCGTCCGGGCGAGCGTTTCGGACAGGGCAGGTACGCGTGTACACGCGTCGATGGATCGTGCGCCAGGCGGGGCAGGGCGGGAGGGGTCTGTTTCCGGTCACTTTCGGCTGCTGAGCGCCCCCTCGCCGGGCCTTCCTCGGTATTCTCGCGACGCGTCGCCCGTACCCCCGTTGCGCCGGGGGACCCGGTTCTTAGAGAATTAGCCGACCGCCGCGCCGGCGGCCTTCACGACCGACCCCGAGGTGACCGCACATGAGAAGGCTTTTCGCCCTGGCCGCGCTCGCGGCAACCGCCGTCCTGCTTGCACCCGCTCCCGCCCTAGAAGCCCAGACGGAGGAGCCTTTCGAGTTCGCTCTCTTCAGCCCGCTGCAGGTGCGGGGTCCGGAGTCCGCAATCCAGGTGCTCCGCATCAGCCTGCTCTACGGCGAGAACGTATCGGTCAAGGGGTTGGACCTTGGGCTGGTGGCGAGGACCACGGGCGGCGAGTCCAAAGGGCTACAGTACGCGCTCGTGGGGTACGTCGAAGGCGACTTCGTAGGGTGGCAGAACAGCGGGCTCGCAGCCGTGGTCCAAGGCAACATGGTTGGTCTTCAGACCGCCCTCTACACGCAGTCCGCCACAGGCGAGGTGTTCCAGTTCGGGCTTGTGAACACAGCAGACGACGTGTCGGGCTTCCAACTCGGCATCGTGAACTTCGCCGAGAACCTCTACGGGCTTCAGATCGGACTGGTCAACATCATCGAGAGCAAGACCAACTTCTCCTTCTTACCCATCGTCAACTGGTCCTTCTGATCGCGTTCTGAGGACGCGTTCAGGGGGCCAGTCGCCCGCCGCGCGATCCGTGGCTATGTTGCCGGCTCGACCACCATCCGATCCGAACCAACCGGGGCCCACCCAATGACGGAGCTGACGGGAAGCGAGCACGGAGACCTCCTTCGGGACATGTCCGAGAGGGCCAGCACCTTGTATTGGCACTCGAGCCGGAGCGTGAATTCGATCGCGGACGACCTCGGTCTGTCCAAGGGACGTCTGTACGATCTGATCCGGCCGCTCGCGAGCGGCCGCGATTGTCCCAACTGTCAGTCGGAACTGGTCTTCACCAACCGTACGGCAAAGGAGCGAGACGCCGCTATCTGTCCCGTCTGTGACGCTGAAGGCGTTACGATCGAGGCCATGGGATCCGTAGCGTCCTCCGGGGCCGACGGTCACGCAACGACACAAGGCTCCCGCGCCGCCACGAACGGTGTCGCCGCGGCGTCCGCCGACGCCGACCTCGATACGCCGCCTCCCTTGTCGGGCGAGACGAAGGGCCTCATGGCCGGCCTTCTGGTGGGCACCTTCACAGGCATCCTGCTGGGCCGATACTTCCTGCGTTGACCCCTTCGGACGAGCAATCGGTGCCACCGGACGCACCTCTTCCCGGAGGTGACGGGTCGGCGGAGAAGGGGTCTGTCCAGGTGTCCCGGCCGGGACGGACGATCGACGAGCGGTTCGAGAGTCGCATCGAGATGCGGGTCCCCGACCGGCACAATCCCAGTCTCCAGCAGGTCATGGAGTGGGTGAACACGAACGACGAGCTCTACGCGTGTTGGATCTCGTCGAACGTGACCGCCATCGAGCGGCTGGGCATGAGCGACCACGGACCGGTCCACGTGAAGATCGTGATGAACCTGGCCGTGCGACTGCTTCGCCTTCTCATGGACGGCGGCGTCACCCCGACGCTCACGTCGGCCTACGGGCTGCCCAAAGAGGACGCTGAAGTGGTCGTCGCCCTCGCTGCGCTCTTCCACGACCTGGGAATGTCGATCCACCGGACCGACCACGAGAGCTATTCGCTCTTCCTGGCGAGCGACCTGCTCCGCGATGTGCTTCCCTCGGTCTACGACGCGAGGACGGCCTCTGTGCTTCGCTCGGAGATCCTGCACGCGATCATCGGTCACCGAAGCGGGGGTACGCCGCTCACGCTCGAGGCCGGCGTCGTGCGCATCGCGGACGCCTTGGACATGGCCAAGGGCCGATCGCGCATCCCCTTCGAGGCCGGATCGGTGGGCATCCACTCCCTGTCCGCGCAGGCGGTCGATCAGGTACACCTGGGGCCAGGCGAGGAGAAGCCCGTGCGGATCACCATCGAGCTCGCGAACTCCGCGGGCATCTTCCAGCTCGATCAGCTGTTTCGGAACAAGCTGAAGGGAAGCGGCCTCGAGCCTTACGTCGAGTTGGAGGCGTTTCTCGAGGGAGAGACGGAACGGCGGCTGTTTCGGGAGTACCAACTCTGAGCCGGGGCCGACGCCTTTTCGGGCGTACCCGGCGACTCGGCAGTTGCGGCGCGCGACCGCGTCTTCGAGTTTTTGGACGAACCCATTCGTCTGGAGTGGATATGAACGTCCCTGGATGGAACCCAGCCTCGGGCCGAGCCGGCCTGAGCTTGACGGTGCTTCTAAGCTTGGCTCTCGTCGGCTGTGGCGGAGAAACCGAACAGGCGCAGAGCGCCGATGCCCCCGCGGCCGCACAGACCCCACCCGCCGCCCCGAATCCCGAGCAGGACCTGTTCGACCTGCGGGAGCTAGGGGTCGATGAAGGAAGCGTCATGACCTCGGCGATCGGGGTCATCGACTTCAGTGATTTCGGGTGCATCTACTGCGCGAATTTCCACGTCACAGACTATCCGGCCTTATACGACGAGTTCGTCGTGACCGGCGATGTGCTCTGGAAGTACGTGCCGATCAGTATCGGGAATTTTCCCAACGGGGACCTGGCCGGAATCAGTGGGATCTGCGCGGACATCCTGAACCGCGCCGAGGGCTTCGCGCAGATGCGCGATCACCTGTTCGAGCAGCGTGATGAATGGCTCCAGGCTCCCGCCGCCGAGGCGCCCGCCCTATTCATCTCCTACGCGCGGACCCTCGGCCTGGACGAGGCTGCGTTCACGGCGTGTCTGGAAGGGGATCAGGCCTCCGGCCGGCTCGAGCGGAACAACGAGATGGCCCGACAGGTGGGGGTGACGGCCACCCCGACGTTCATCGTGCAGGGGAGTCCGGTGCGAGGGGCGCCACCGCTCGCAGACTTCCAGAACGCGCTGCGCAATCTGGTGGCCCAGTCTCGCGGCCAGGCCGCTCCGGAGGGCGAAAATGCGCCAGGCGCGTGAAGTGGAGAGAGGCTCCGAGTCCAGGATAAGCCGTTACTTCCAGCGACTCGCCGTCTCTGCGACGATCGCCCTTGGGTGGGTGTTCCTCGCTACCGCTCCGGTCGACGCACAGATCCGCGTGGGTGGTCACGTGGTGGGCGCTCAGGACGCCTTCGACGGCACGATCGGGCTCGGGGTGCGCGCGGGAATCGAGACGCCCATCCTTCCGTTCGATGTGCTGGCGTCCGGCGAATACTTCTTCGCGGACTGCCCCCCGGGGATCTCGGGGTGCGGTCTGTACGGGGTGACGCTGGACGCCAACTTCCGGATGGTGTTTCCGGTCGTTCGCCCCTACATCTCCGGCGGGCTCGCATTCCGCAACATCGATCCGGCCGACAATGGATCGGACGAGTCGGTGACGGGTCTGTCCGTCGGCGGAGGCGTGGATGCGTCGCTCGGCAACATGGGCGTGTTCGGCGAGGTTCGCTACGAGTTCGTAGACGCCCCGGAGAAGCAGTTCATCTGGCGGGTGGGGGTGCTCTTCGACGTCTTCTGATCCGGGCTCAGGCCGCTAGATCAGCCCCACACGTCGAAGGGATCGGGCTCCGAGGCGTCGTCGTCCTCTTCCTCGGGTTCCGGGCCGGGTTCCTGCTCCACGGCCTCTTCGACTTCGAGCGCGGACGGTGCATCCTGAGGGTCCTCGACGGTCGATCGCAGCACCTCGGTCAACTCCGGCTCGAGCTCGGGCTCGGAGGCGGCATCAAGCTCGGTTGAGGCTGCAACTTCCAGGACCGGCTCTTCGCCGATCTCTTCAGGCTCTGATTGAGCGGGCGCCGGCTCCTCCTCGGGGGCAACGTCCTCCGCCGCGGTAGGCTCTTCGACCGGCGTCGCTCCCACCGCCAACTCAATGAGCGCATCCGTATCGATCTCCGATCGGGCGGCCTCCACGGGCTCCGGCTCGGGCTCCGGTTCGGGCTCCGGTTCGGGCTCCGGTTCGGGCTCCGACGCCGCGACCGAGAGGTCTCCGACCTCGTCGACGTCCGAGGCCGGGGTGGGCTCGCTCACGGCCGCTAGCGGCACTTCCGGCTCTCGATCGCGTTCAGTGGGGACCGAAAGTCCGAAGTCCACGGTCTCGAACAGGCTCGCTACCTGGGACTCGGCAGCGGCGGACGGCTCCCGGACCTCGCCACCCAGATAGCCGACCAGCACCTCGACGAGCTCGGAGAGCAGCACCGGCGGATCGGGATAAGGAGAGTCCAAACGCCCGCCGTTCGAGCCCGCCCGCAGCACGCGCACGGCCGCGTCCTGGAGAATGCCGGTGAGAACGCGAGTGGCGAGATCCGCACGAACCGGGGAGGCGATTGCGAGTTCCCGGATGTCGCGTGCAATCTGATCCTCCAGACGGCGCCGCCGGCTCGGAGGTGGGTCCTCCACGCCGTCCAGGAGCATGACCGAGCGGCCCGCCCCTTCCAGGTACAGCCATCCGAGGCGCTGTACCACGTCGGATACCGAGCCGCGGAGTCCACCGCCCGGCTGCAAGCCCTCTGTGAGCTGCGCCCAGACCTCTACGGCCTCGTTCAGAGAACGCTCGCCCAGGTAACGGAGGAGGTCGTCCTTGCCGTCGAAGCGGGCGTAGAACGAACCCACGGACGTGCGGGCCCGCTTGGTGATGCCCGTGACGGTCAGCGCATCAGCCCCTTCGTGCTCGAGGATGTGGAGACCCGCATCGAGGATCCGTCTAAGGGTGCGACGGCTACGGTCCTGCTGGGGCTCGCGCACGAGCACGGGAGGACCGCCGTCGGCGTCGTCGACGGGTTCGGCCTCTCGGTCTGGATCAACGTCGGCCATGGGAATCCTCCCAGAAACGTTGTGTTTCCTAGGAGAAACGGTACCAGGAATCTGATACTAAAACAAGTATTCTGGTTCTGTGGGGTAGGCGCTGACAGGGTGCTGATAGCTCGCCGACTAGGATTGTTGTTGGAGTGTCGTTTCCCCCAACCGCGAAAGAAAGATGCCACCGGAACACGTTGCCCTAGTACCGCCACCCTACGAGGAGTTCAGAGGGATCGAGAAGACAAGCCTATATCGGACGAAAAGGCAGCCGCGGGGAGCGGCGCTAGTCTGGTGGATGCGGTCCAGCAGCCTGATGAGCTACGCGAAGGCTATAGCAGATCGACCAGGCGGATTACCGGTGATTCTGGTCCTCCCGAATGCCTTAGAACTGAAGCTCTCGAGGACTGCGGCGCCTGCTGCCGTCGAAATCGTCCGTCCTCACTCCGTGTTGCCCTTTGGGTCGGTATCCAGTCCCGCTCAGGTCGCCTCGCTACTGAGGCGAGAACCGAACCGCGTGGCAGACGAAGTTCTCGACTACTTGATTTGGCGCGGCGTCCAACTCGATCTCGAGACGCGCCGCATCGTCAAGAGAGCGGTAGAACTCGCTCCGAAGATCTCTACACTCGACGCCCTTGCTCGAAGTGTCTATCTGTCACGGCGTGCACTCGGGCGGCGCTTTCAGAGGCAGCAACTCCCGGTCCCTTCTCACTGGCTCCAGGTAGCGAGGCTGCTCAGAGTCACTATTGCACTTCAGGCCTCGGGAGCACCCTTGTCTAGTCTTGCGCCGCGATTCGGCTACCCGGACTCCTTCACGTTGAGCAACCAGATGCATCGGCTGACCGGAGTAAGACCGTCTATGGCTAGACAACTCCTAGGATGGGAATGGATACTGGAGGCGTGGCTGGAAAGCGAATGGCGTCGTGAGGGCCTCAAGCAGCTAGCCCCACGATTAAGACCGGAGCCGTTCCTACCCGACAGCCCATCACCGTAGATCGATTCTGACGCCTGAGAAGTCCGACCGTTGTTAGGTTCGACTTCGGGCAAGTGAGACGGCCAGCCAATGAACACACCAAGCGACTCCGAAGTCCCCCCAGGAGTTCGGGTTCTGGTTTTTGGCGGTCCAAAGTTATTCCTAGCGGATACGAGCGTGAGCCTGTCTCCCCAGCAGGGTGCGTTTCTCGGAATATTAGCGTCTGCCGGACCCAGTGGCATCTCCCGGACCGGGGTGGCCTCGCTACTCTGGAATAGGGGCACTGACTCCCAGGTAAGGCGACGGCTAAGTCAACTTGTCTATTCGCTTAAGGTCAAACTCGTCACGTCACCAGTCGAATCAGATACCGGCTCGCTTAAGCTTCGATCTCACGTCCGCACTGATCTGGACACATTCAATCGCCATCTTCGCGACCATGATCTTGCGGAAGCACTTCGAGCTTTGCGGCGAGGTCTTCTTTCCGCTCTTCCGCACTTGCCGACAGAGGAGATGGAAGAGTGGGTTGCGGCAAGACACCGACGCCTTAGATCAAGACTTTGCTTCGCAGCATCTTCTGGCCTCGAAGCTGCTCAAGCCTCTGCAGATTGGCCCTTGGCGGTCACGGCTGCAAGAACGCTCCTAGAGCTTGAGCCAGATAACGAAACGGCACTCCAGGGTCTGATCGAGGCGTGTGTCCTGTCTGATCGACCAGAGGATGGCGTTGCCGCGTCTCGTTCCTTTTACCAGTTGCGTCTGGGTAGCGACTTCGACTGGCAGCCTACGCCTAGGACTTCGGCACTCCTTGCGAGCGCCGAGACGGGGTTGAACCCACGGGTGCGTGCCTACGGGCTAGTGGCTCCGGGTGGTCCGAAGAAGCTGATCGGTCGCGTCCGCGAGGTCAGGCGTCTTAGGGCGCTTCTTCAAGCCGACCAGGAGGGTCTCCGAGTCATAAGGGTCGTCGGACGGCGCGGAGTTGGGAAGACCCGTTTTGTAAGAACTGTTCTCGAACCAATAGCACTCGATGGGACACTCGTTTTCTCGACCGAATGCGCTGAATTCCTCGAGCGGATGTCGTTCGGAGCGATTGTTCGATTGGTGACCACAGCCGAAGCTTGTCACTGGGGTCACACACTATCACTCAATTTCCCGCATCTCCTTCAAGATGGAAAGGTCACCTGTTCGCCGAAACTGAGTAAGAATCGTCATCTGCCGCCCAACTTCGCCCAGTGGGAAGCTGTGCGTAGAGATCTGGAGTTTCTGTCCGAAAGCCACAAGCTCGTCCTGTTCATAGATGCTCTGGAGTTCATTGATGACGAGTCGTTGTGGTTTCTCTCTCATCTCCAGCAGGTCTGGAAGAGAGGAAGTCTTTCTCTCGTGCTAGCATACCGGCCGGAGGCTCTTGCTGCCGGGACTCCTCCGTATAGATGGCTATTCGGGCCGAGTGGATCCCGTAGCGACACGGCGGAGGTCAAGTTGGACCCGTTGGGACCTGATGACATCCGAAAGATCTTGCTTTCAAGACTTCAGGAGATGCGTGGCAACACAGGCGGAGCGTGCGACGACCAGAGTCTGGACTGGGTTCACAACGTTGCAGGGTTCTCGGAAGGGATCCCGCTTGTCGCTTTGGAGTTCTTGCGGTGGGAACGCGATGGAGGTCGCGAGTCGGGTCCCATGCCAGAATCGCTTCGATGCCTCCTTGAGAAAGAGCTGAGGGACCTTGGATCCATTGGCCTTAAGGCGCTGAAATGCGCCGCTCTTGCCGAGTGCCCGATACCCCCCTCGGCGTTGGCTGACGCGTGCAACATTGCAGTCGACAACCTGCAGCCCGTGCTGGAGGAGACTTACCGAAGACACCTTCTGAAGTCGGGAACCTGCGGTGTCTCAGTGGCCACCGATTTCGTTCGAACCGCGGTTCTTGGCATCATGAGTGAGGCCGCTCGCATGATGATCCACCGGGACCTGGCTGCCTCACTACTAAAGGTAGGCGATCCTGGGCTGTCGGCTCAGATCGCACGACATCTCATGGCAGCAGGCGAGAGAACTCAGGCCGTCCCATTCGTGATTCGAGCAGCTCGTCAGGCAGCCGAAGCGGGTTCCTGGAAGTCCGCCCGCGTGTTGCTCGAACTCTGCGTCGATGGAGCTCTCCCTCGGGGACAAGCTGGACCGCTGTACTCGCTTCTTGCGCGGGCGTTGGTCCTCGACGGTGATTATGATCGTGCTGAGCGGACCTGGCGGCTTGCGCAAGGCGCCTTCGCGGCCGACAACGACAGTGAGAAGGCGACCCAATGTAGGCTAGAGGCTCTGCGCGCAAGGCTATTGGGGGACCAACGCGATCTTGATGGACTCCAGCTCGAAGTGAGACGCCTCCTTGCCGACGCCATCGACTTGGGACTTCCACGACTTTCTGCCGAGTGTTGGGAGCTTGAAGTTCGGATCGCAGACGCAGCAAGTCGACCTCAAGCGGTCCGACGCCTTACATCCGCGGCGCGGCGCTCTCTTGGAGTGCGAGACAAGAGTGCGTTCATCCAGCTTCTCTCGATCTGTTCGATTGATGCAGTCTACGGAGAGCCTTCTTCGGCAGCGCAGATTGCAGATCGGGCATTCGAAGCCGCAGCTGACGGGGGCAATCTCGAGGAATCGCTTCGCGCATTGAACTGGAAGCTGATAGCGCTATACCAACAGGCACAGCTGAACTTGCCCGAAGGCCGGAAGGCCAGATCAATGGCTGTGGACATAGCGGCCAGCTCGCAATCCATCGAGCAGCGGTTTCAGCTGGAAGCGAATCTCGGTGCTTGGTATCTCGACACCGGGGAGTATGAGGCGGCGGGGCGAGCATTCGAACGCGCCTCCGCGAGACTCAAGAGCGCGGTTGTGCCCCATCTCAGACGCAATCTGCTCTTGAACCAAGCTCAGCTGGCTCTGGAGGAGGGAGATGCACTCGCAGCCCGAGCGAAGTTCCGACGTAGCCTCGAGCTTGGGGCGGTCGCTCCATACCATTCCGCTCGCTGCGTCGCCTTCGCTGGGCTCGGGGTGTGCGCGTTGCGGCTGGGAGATGTCTCGGAAGCGCTTGAGTATCACCGCGAGCTGCCTGACCCGCCCGACCGGTGGACCTTCGATCCCTACCTGTGGCTTTCTCTCAGTGCATTGCTGCTGTGCCGGTCCGGGAAAGGAACCAGAGCGCTGGAAGAGCTGGCGCGGCACGAGCGCCGGCTAGAGCGCGGATTCGAAACCGCATGGATGCGCGTAAGACTGCTGCGACTGAAG
>JAHEKL010000270.1 GCA_024638345.1 Gammaproteobacteria bacterium
CCCTCTCCGTCGGGAAGGCGCACCGAGCCCTCGAAGATGCTCGTCTCGCCGGAGAACGAAAGCACGGCCTTCTCCAAGACCTTGGCCCCTTGAACGACGCGAGCTTCGATCGTATACGCGTCCGAGTCCCAGATTCCACCAGGCTCCGTCGGACACCCGCAAAGCATGGTCACGCGGGCTCGCACCGGAAGCTCCTGCCCGACCGCGTCCGTCCGCTCACCGGCAGGCTCCAGGAGCTCGACGGTGAATCCGTACATCTCGAGGATCACGCCGTCCCCGAGCACGTGAGGTGGCCCGGATCATGACCTGAGTCGGCGTACCCTGCCCCTCAGCCTGCACGGGGCAGAGCGTGGTCGCGACCGCAACTCCCAAGGCACCCCACATCGTCAGTCGATCGACATGGCGCTCACTCCAGGCTCCTCGCAGTCCTCGGCGTTTCGGCTATTGACCGGTCGGCGATTCGAACTGTGATTCGACCGGCATCAGACCGGCCTTGATCGCCGCTGCCCAAATGTCGGTGCCTTTTTCATTCAGATGCAGGTTGTCGTCGACAAAGATGTCCGTCATGACCTCGCCGTTCGGCTGCAGCATGGGAGTCGCCGCGTCGATGTAGTACACGAGTTGGTCCTCGGCCGCGATGGCCTGGAGCATCTCGTTCGTTCGCTGCGCTTCGGACCAAACGTCCCATCGCGACACGCTCGGCTTCACCGAGATCGCGTAGATCCGCGTCTCGGGAAGGGCCTCGTGTATCCTGGCCACGATCTGCTCGAATTGACCGATGATCGTCTCGGCTTTCAGGCGATCCGCACCCGTGTCGTTGTCCCCTTCGTATATGGCCACCGCGCGCGGTTCATACCGCACGATGAGCCGGTCTACCCAGTAGAGCACATCCGACATGCGAGTACCGCCGAATCCACGCGGAATCACAGTCAGCGGCGACAGGTCATCGACCATCTCGGAATTCCACCGGGTGATGCTCGAGCTGCCTGTGACCACGATCGCGTTCGCGGGCGGCGGATTCAGGGCATCCTCGGCCTCCCAGGCGCTGATGGTCTCCTCGTATCTAAGGGGGTCGGGGGCCTGCGCCGAAACAGCGAGGGGCAGGACACCGAGCAGGGCCAAGCTCCAACATGCACGAGCGACACGCTTCATTGTCGAGTTCTCCTTTCGTCCTTGGGTGCCGGGCTTCGAGACGGCCTCTGTCCGCCGCGAAGCGCGCGGATCCTAAGCTATGTACACCGAGTAGAGAGCGCGAGGACCCATGGATTGCCGTTGTCCCATGTCTGGTGACTGTGTAGGATTGCGCACCGCCGGTTCTGCGAGTCCCGAGCCCATTCTCACGTCCCCTGCGACGACCTCGATCCGTGGCAACAGACCGTCCAGCCCCTCGCGTGAACCTCAGACTCTCGATCGATTTGATCGTGGAAGACTCGGCCGCCCGCCTTCCCTCCGTCTCGCTGAACATCTCGGAAACCGGCATCCTGGTCCGTGCGGGACGCGGCCTTCCGAGAGGCAGCGTCGTGAAGCTCGAGGCGAAGGAGTTCAAAGCGAAGGCGGAGATCATCTGGACGCGCGAGATGGAAGAGCCGGGCACGCTCTTGGGCATGAAGTTCGTCTCGATCGGTCGCCGCGACTCGAAGTTCGTGAGGGGGCTGGTCGAGGGCGGGGGTGGATACTGAGTGAGCCGGCTCAGGAGACTTCCCCGATGGTTGGCCGTCTGCCGACTGCTGGCAGTCTGTGGCGTCGGCTGGGCAATCGCCTCCCCCGCGCTCATGGCGCAGAGTGGCGCGGCCATCGTAGGTCGGGCGGTCAACAATCGGGGGGCTCCGGCCACTGACGCCGAGGTCCGCCTGGTCGATCTCGGTCTGCGCGCGGAGACCGACGACGATGGCTGGTTTCGCTTCGAAGACCTCGCTCCCGGATCCTATCTGGTCGAGATCAGCAGCCCCCGGTTCGGCCGGAGCGTCCAGCGGCTCACAACCGGTCCGGTGACCGGTGAGGGGGTCACCGTCGTCCTCGAGCCTCTACGAGAGCTGGACGAAGTCGTGGTTTCGGCCTCTCCCCGAGCCCTCCGCGGATTCGAGACCGCCCAAGCCTTGAGCGTGCTCAGCGGATCGGATCTGGCATCGCGAGCCGCCGCGAGTCTCGGTGAGACTCTGGCGAACGAGCCCGGTGTGTCCTCGTCCTATTTCGGCCCCGGTGCGAGCCGGCCCGTGATCCGAGGTCTAGGGGGGGACAGAGTGCGGGTCCTGGAGGGTGGGGTGGGGGCTGGGGACGCGTCGACGACGAGCCCGGATCACGCGGTCAGCATCGAGCCTCGTTCCGCGCAGCGCATCGAGATCGTGCGAGGGCCGGCGACGCTGCTTTACGGGAGCTCGGCGATCGGCGGTGTCGTGAACGTCATCGATCGGCGAATTCCCAGCGAGCGTCTCTACACTCTCGCAACCGGATACGTCGAGGGGCTGGGTGGCACCGTGGCGAACGAAATGACCGGATCGTTCGACCTGACGACGGGAGCCGGTCCCCTGGTCGCTCATGTCGCAGGCCTTCGCCGCACCACGGACGACTACGCGATTCCCGGGTTCGCCGACGCGGACCGCCCGCAGCGGGGCCCCGGTGAGGCGGACGGCGGCGGATTCGGCCGGCTCGAGAACAGCTTCGTCGAAACGTCCAGCGGTGATGTCGGCGCCTCGCTGATCTGGGATACCGGGTATTTCGGTGTCTCGTACGGGGGGCTCGACTCCCGTTATGGAATTCCCGGACAGAGTCCAACGGAGTCTGGGCCGGGAGGAGCAGCCGAGCCTACGGAAGAGGTCTCGATCGACCTCGAGACCCGACGTTGGGACGTGGAAGGGGTCTGGAGACGAGGGGGTGAGCTCGTACGCGGCGTCAAGCTGCGATTCGGGCTCTCGGACTATCAGCACGTCGAGCTCGAGGGCGCGGAGGTGGGAACGACCTTCCTCAACGACAGTTGGGAGGGACGACTCGAGATCGACCATCAGATCACGGAGTGGCTCGGGGGTGCGATCGGAGCGCAGGCTTCAAGCCGGGAATTCGAAGCGATCGGAGCCGAAGCATTCGTCCTCCCGACGGCTTCGGACCGGTTCGGGGTGTTCGCCTTCGAGGAGATCGGGCTGGGCGACACGCGAGCCCAGATCGGGGTGCGCTTCGAGCATCAGTCCACGGACGGACGCGGGTTGGAGTCGGGCCTGGACCACACCGGCTTCTCGGGCTCCCTCGGTCTGAACTGGTCGAGGGATGACCGTCTGGCCCTGGGTATCTCGGTGGCGAGGTCGGTGAAGTTCCCGACCGCGGAAGAGCTCTTCTCCAACGGACCGCACCTGGCGACGAACGCCTTCGAGGTGGGTAACCCTCGGCTCGTCGACGAATCGGCTTCGAGCGTGGATGCGACGCTGAGGCTCAGAGAGGGACGCCTCACCGGAGCCTTTACCGTCTTCATGAATCGATTCGAGGGGTTCATCTACGAATCTCAGACCGGAGACGTGAGAGAGGGACTGAGGGTCTTCGCGTTCGAGCAGGAAGACGCGACTTTCGTCGGCTACGAGGCAGAGGCCGAGCTCGAGATCTTCCACCGGGAGAACCATCACGTCGCGCTGCTGGCCTTCAGCGACTACGTCCGAGCCGAGCT
>JAHEKL010000271.1 GCA_024638345.1 Gammaproteobacteria bacterium
CGAGGTCGGCCGCACTGAGCCCGCTATCCTTGGCATCCGAGAACAGCGCGTTATCTGGCGCCAGTTCGTCAAGGCGGCTCACCCGGACCGGGCGAAAGGGCTCTACGAGCAGTTCGTATCCCGGCTTCGGGACGTCTCGAGCGGGCCCGTGGAGGAAGGTGTCTTCGGCGCGATGATGGACGTATCGCTCGTGAATGACGGTCCGGTGACGCTGGTCATAGATCGACTGCCTCCCGAGCAGGTCCGGGAACCGGGCCGGGGCTCGGGAGAGGAGTGATCCTAGCATCGGCTTCGGCGAGGCGTGCCGCCATTCTCCGAACCCTGAGAATCCCCTTCGAGGTGCTGCCTTCCGGGATCGACGAGTCTCCGATGGACGGGGAGAGGCCTGAGGAGCAGGTTTCCAGGCTATCGAAAGCGAAAGCCCTGGCGGTATGGCGCCTTCGACCCGAGCACTGGGTACTTGCAGGCGATACGCTGGTGACGTTGGATGGGGCAATGCTGGGTAAGCCCCATGACCGAGACGAAGCTTGCCGAATGCTGATGCGGCTCCAGGGGCGTACCCATCGGGTCCACTCGGGTCTGGCGTTGGCGGTCCCGGCGGGTGAAGCGCCCGTCCGTGCGGGCGAATCGCACCCTGCGACCGGGGACCCCGACTCCGACGACTCACCGGGTCTCTTCAGCGGGACGCAGGTGACCGAGGTCACGTTCCGCGCGTTCGACGAGCCTACCGCCCGAGCGTATGTCCGAACCGGAGAGCCCATGGACAAAGCCGGCGCGTACGGAATCCAAGGACTGGGCGGCGCCTTGGTCGAGTCGATAGATGGGGACTACACGGGTGTCGTAGGACTGCCAATTCCGCTGTTGCTCAGGCTTCTCGAGGAGGCCGGCAGACCATACCGCTTCCCACGAGACGAGCCCGCCCGCTGATGTCGAGAAGAGCGGTCTTGGCCCTGGACCAAGGCACCACCGGAAGCACCGCCCTCGTGATCGCCGAGGACGGGAGCGTTCTCGGCAAGGGGTACTCGGAGTTCGAGCAGCACTTCCCGAAACCCGGGTGGGTCGAGCACGACGCGCAAGAGATCGGCGAGGTGACCGTTCGCGTCGCGCGCGAGGCGCTCAGCGCCGCAGGCGCGATGCAGGGTGCAAGCGCTTCGGCTCGCCCTCAGGTCCGGGTAGAGGCAATCGGGATCACGAACCAGAGGGAGACGGTGGTCCTCTGGGACCGGGAGAGCGGTGAGCCCGTGCATCGGGCGATCGTCTGGCAGGATCGCAGAACCGCCGGGCTTTGCGCCGAGCTCAAGTCCGCAGGTCACGAGCCGCTGGTTCGCAGGCGAACCGGTCTCGTCCTCGATCCGTACTTCACGGGAACGAAGATCGCGTGGCTGCTGGAGAGCCGTCCGGATCTCCGTGCCCGAGCCGAATCAGGAGAGCTGGCCTGCGGAACGATCGACGCCTGGCTCGTGCACGTCCTGACCGGGGGTGCCGTGCATGCCACGGATCCAACGAACGCATCTCGCACGCTCCTCTACGACCTCGAGTCCGGCGGTTGGGAGGACGAACTACTCAGCCTTTTCGGCGTGCCTGCTGCGCTCCTTCCAGAGATTCGGCCGAGCTCGGGTGACTTCGGGGTTGCCCACGCCTCCGTTCTCGGGATCGACGCGCCGATCGCGGGTGTGGCGGGTGACCAGCAGGCCGCTCTCTTCGGGCAAGGCTGCTGGCAACCCGGTCTGGCCAAGAACACCTACGGCACCGGCGCCTTCCTACTCATGCACACTGGCGACGAGCTCCACCGCTCCACGCACGGGCTACTCACCACGGTCGCGTGCGGCCCCAGCGGGGAGCCGGCCTTCGCGCTGGAGGGATCGGTCTTCATCGCGGGGGCGGCCATCCAATGGCTCCGCGACGGGCTCGGACTCCTGGACTCGGCGGTGGAGTCCGAAGCGATGGCTCGGTCTCTCGATTCCAACGAAGGCGTATACCTGGTGCCTGCGTTCGTGGGCCTCGGGGCACCTCACTGGGATCCGCAAGCGAGGGGCTCGATCTTCGGTCTGACCCGTGGGACAGGTCGGGCGCACCTCGTGCGTGCGGCGCTGGAGGCGATGGCCTACGGGACCGCCGAGGTTTTGGCGGCGATGGAGGCCGACTCCGGTCTTCACACCGAGGAGCTGCGGGTCGACGGCGGCGTGGCGGAGAACGACTGGCTCATGGCGTTTCAGGCCGGGATTCTCGGAGTCAACGTGCGACGTCCGGCTCTAGTCCAGACAACCGCTCTGGGCGCCGCCGGGTTGGCCGGTCTTCGGACCGGTGTGTGGAGAGGCGCCCAGGAGTTCCTGTCGGCATTGGGTGAGGCGAGGATCTTTCAGCCCGAACTGGGGAAGAATGAAGCAGCGGAGTTGATGGCTGGATGGAGGCGTGCCGTCAGCGCCACGCGTAGCTTTTCAACAGGCGAGTAGCGGTGGGGGCTCGACCCCCCCCGATCCGCTTGAGCGCCGGGGGCGGTTGGCGTATGTTGAATTTCTGGAAACCTGTGTTCCTCAGCACCCCATTCGGAGTTTCCCATGCGTAGAGATCGTCGATTCTTCGCCGGGCTCGTCGGTGTAGCCGCGGTGGTCAGCTATCTGATCTACACCGGGATCTCCGACACGATGGTCTACTATCTGACCCCCTCCGAGCTTCTCACTCGGATCGAGTCGACGCCGGAGATCAGGGACCAAGGGGTGAAGGTCAGCGGAAACCTGGTCCCCAACAGCTACGCCCAGTCGACTGGCGAGCTTCTCCATACGTTCCTCGTGGAAGATCCCGTCGATCCATCCGTTCGGCTCGAGGTGGAGTTCCGGCATCCGTTGCCCGACACGTTCAACGACTCCGAAGAGATGTTGGTCGAGGTCGTCATGCAGGGTCGTTATCGGACGGACGGGGTCTTCGAGGCCAGCGAGGTGTTCACGAAGTGCGGGAGCCGCTACGAAGCCATGCCCGAGGCTCCGCAGGCTGACGCCGAGCCGGCGGACGGAGGGATGATCGGGTGATCCCCGCGCTGGGCGAGTTCGCGCTGTGGATCGCCCTGCCCATTTCGATCTGGGGATGCGTGCTGGCCTTCCTCGGGGGTCGTTGGTCGAGAGGTGACCTCGTCCTATCGGCGGAGCGCAGCACGCACGCCGTCACGGCTCTACTCCTCATCGCGTGCGTCGGTATCGTCACTGCCTTCATGGGTGACCAGTTCCAGTACTGGTACGTCTACAACTACTCCAGCACCAATCTCCATCCGTTCTTCAAGGTCTCGGGGCTTTGGGCGGGCCAGCGGGGCTCGCTTCTCTTCTGGGGTGTGAACCTCAGCCTGTTCTCCACACTCGCGCTCTGGATGAATCGAAACCGGAACCGCGAGCTGATGCCCTACGCGAACGGGATCTTGCTCGCCTTCCTGGCCTTCTTCATCTCGATCTCGCTTTTCGTGACCCCGCCTTTCGAGCAGCTGGGATTCAGCCCGACGGAGGGAAGAGGGCTCAACCCGCAGCTCCAGAACTACTGGATGACGATCCACCCTCCGACCATGTATCTCGGATTCACGTCGTTCAATGTACCCTTCGCGTTCGCCATGAGCGCGCTGATGGTCGGGCGTCTGGATGCCCGATGGATACAGGCG
>JAHEKL010000272.1 GCA_024638345.1 Gammaproteobacteria bacterium
CGGCACGATCCTCCTCTTCACGCTCGTGGCCAACGCGATTCCTCAGGTTCAATCCGACGTTCCGGAGCTCATCGCGTTCGGTGCAGAGGTCACGGCCGAGGAGTTGGTCGGCGCAGGGGAAGGACTCTTCGCGGGGGCGGGTGGATGCATTGCCTGCCACGCCGAGGGAACCGGGGCGCGGGGACCGAACCTCGTCACCGACTATCAGGGACAGGGCACGATCGGTCAGCGGTGCGCCGACCGGATCCCGGGCCTCGACTGCAAGGAGTACCTCTATCAGGCGCTCACGCTTCCCGCCGACCACCTCGTCGACGACTACCCACCCATCATGCCGGCCCTGGATCGCACCATGAATCAGCAGCAGGTCTGGGCCGTCGTGGCATACCTACAATCCCAGGGTGGAGAGGTGACGGTCACTGCCGCAGACATTCAGACCGACGACGCGGCGGTTGGTGGCTCCGAGATGGCCATGGCGGGCGCGTCCGCGGGCCCGGGGATCGGGACGAACGACCCGGTGGAGATCGTCAACCAGGAGTGCGCGCTCTGCCACGTCTTCCAGGGAGGCGGCGTCGAGCTCGGACCGCCCCTGGACGGGCTAGGTGCCAGGCTTTCCACCGAGGAGATCCGAGCGTCGATCCTCGACCCGGGAGCTTCGGCCGCGGAGGGGTACCAGGACGTTCTGGGAGCCATGCCGCCCACTTTCGGGGATCGGTTCACGGCCGCCCAGCTGGAGTCGGTTGTCAACTACCTCAGCGCTCTGGAGTAGCAAGGAAACCTCGATGAAGAGATACCTGAGTCACCCCTTCTGGCAGGCCGCTATCGTCTTGGCGCTAGCGTACGTCGTGATTCGCTGGGGCGTCGCCTACCTTCCCGGACTCATCGGGATTCAGAGCGCTCCGGTCCCGGCAAGTGTCGTGCTGCAGTACACGCTCATCGCGCTGGTCGGCGTCCTCGTCTGGGTCAGCGACAACGAAGCCCGCTGGAAGGAGTTCAAGGAACCCATCCACGCGGTGCTGGTGCAGCCCGAAAAGAAGCTCGCGCGGATGGGTTTGCTCGTGCTCATTCCGGCGGCGGTGGGCTTCGTCACCTTCAACAACGTGCGCCCGACGATCGCGGCGCCTGCCAGCCTGCGCTCCATTCATCCGGCTCCCCCGACTCAGATCACGTTCCAGGGAGCGCCCATGATCCTCGAGGGGCTCGAGAACCCGATGCGTGAGCCCGGTCACGAGGAGGCCGCGTTCGAGCGTGGCAAGGAAGTCTACTACCAGAACTGCATGCCCTGTCACGGCGACTATCTGAACGCGGGCGGGCATTATGCTCACGGGTTCAACCCGACTCCGCTCGCCCTGCGTGGGAACGGCACGATCGCTCAGCTGACGGAGAGCTTCGTATTCTGGCGTATCGCGAAGGGCGGCCCTGGACTCCCCCGCGAAGGTGGTCCGTGGAATTCGGCCATGCCTGCCTGGGAGAACTTCCTCAGCGCCGACGACATCTGGGCCGTGACATTGTTCCTCTATGACCAGGCTGGAATCTCTCCTCGGACCTGGGAAGAGGAAGGCGTCGAATGAGCCGCCGCACGGCGTTTCCAGGTACGATCGCAGCCGGCGTTCTCGCGTTTGGTTTCATGACCGCTCCCGCAGTGGCCCAGGACATCGAGCGAGGCGAGCAGGTCTACGACCAGTGGTGTGCCCAGTGTCACGGGGTCGAGGGGGCCGGCGACGGACCGGCTGCCGAGTACATGATCCCCCGTCCGAGGGACTTCACGACAGGTCTCTTTCAGATCCGTACGACCGGGAGTGGGGAGCTTCCGACCGACGCGGACATCATGAGGGTCATCAACGAAGGGATGCCCGGAACCACCATGCCCGGCTGGGAGGAGCAGCTCCCACAGGCGGATCGACAGGCGCTCTTGGACTACATCAAGACGTTCTCCCAGTTCTTCGAGACCCTGGGCGCCCCGGATCCGCTGAGCTTCTCCGGGGCCCCGGGGGCGTCCGAGGAGGCCATCGCAGAGGGGCGCCTCTTCTACGACTCCATCGAGTGCTACCAGTGTCACGGGCCGGCCGGCCGCGGAGAAGGAGAGTCGGCCCCGACGCTCGAGGACGATCTCGGGAACCCGGTTCGTGCAGCCGATCTGACGAAGAACTGGACTTTCAACGGCGGCGGCACCGTCCAGGACATCTACGCACGTCTGCGGACGGGCCTGGACGGAACCCCGATGCCCGCGTTCTCGGACCTCCTCGACGCGGGCTTCATGACCGAGGAGCAGCTGTGGAACGTCGCGCATTTCGTGCGCAGCCTGGCTCCCGAAGAGCAACCAGTGATCCGAGAAGTGATCCTGGCAGGTCAGACGGCTCCGGGAGAGATCCCGACGGAGGTGTCGGACGAGCGTTGGTCACAGGTCGAGTCCTTCTACGTGCCCCTCGTGGGTCAGATCATCGAGAGTCCTCGATGGTTCGACCCATCGGTGGACGGGGTCTGGATTCAGGCCCTCCACGACGGCTCCGAGGTGGCTCTCCGCCTTACGTGGCACGATCGGTCGCGCAGCCCAGATCCCGCCTGGATGGAGTGGCAGAGCTGGATCATCGAGACCATGGAGCCGAAAGAAGGCCCCGAGGTCGTGCCTGCGCCCCGGCCCGACCAGATCACGGTTCAGTTTCCGCCCACGATCCCCGAGGGGATGGACCGTCCCTACTTCCTCATGGGCGACGCACAGAACCCGGTTTACCAGTGGCGATGGAGCAGCAATCCTTCGGGCGCGGACAAGGCGACCGCCCGGGGCCTGAGCGATGTCCAGTCGATGGGCACGGACGGCCTGACCTCGGAAGCTCAGTGGGAGGAGGGACGGTGGCAGGTACTGCTGCGCAGGAGCCTGGCGCCCGCCGATCCCGAGAGCGAGCTTGAGTTCCAGATTGGTCAGCCGATCCCGATCGCCTTCTTCGCATGGGACGGGGACAACACGGAAGAAGGCTCTCGAGGCTCCGTCAGCTCCTGGTACTTCATCCACCTGGAAGAGGAAACCCCACCGTCCACATACATCGCTCCGCTCTTCGCCTTCCTCCTGACCGGGGGCCTGGGAGTCTTCGTCGTTGGCCGCGCCCAACGCCGAGAACGGTCAGCTGAAGCCGCATTGGCCGGTATCGCCTTCGAGGAGGCGGGACTCCCGAAATCCAGGATGTTCGGATTCGGCGTCGGCGCGATCTGGCTCGTGTTCGCGATGCTCGCCCTGCTCAACTCGCTCGGCGGGTGGTCGCAGGGGCAGTCCGACATCGGGTTCTGGTGGGCCGTGATCATGGCGTTCCTACTGATCGCGGGCACGGTCGCCGTCGTCGGCACCGCCCGCCATCGTGATCAGGGCCCACGGAAGTAGAAGTTCGAAACTCGAATCACTCAACTCACCCGGAGGGGATGAGAAATGACAGGATACGCTAGACTCGTCAGGGTCCTCACACCCGCGGCGATCATCGTGGCAGTGACCGGTTGCGGAGGCGGCGGAGACGGGGGCGGTGGTGGCGGTGGTGGCGGTGGCGGCGGTGCGGCGGCCCCGGCCGAGATGCCCTTCGATGTGGCCAGCGCCGGCAACATCTCGGGCACCGTGATGTTCGAAGGCACGGCCCCGCCGC
>JAHEKL010000037.1 GCA_024638345.1 Gammaproteobacteria bacterium
AAGGGAGTGCGCTTTGGGCGTCATCGGAGTCCCGTCAGCTCCTCACTCAATCGTCGAAGCTCCGCCCGCGCCTCCCGATCGTAGGCCTGGTCGTGGGCACGAGCGGGTCTCAGGCCGTTGTAGTACTCTCCGGTCCCGATGTCCGTCGAGGTGATCAGATTCAGCACGGCCTCCTTCCCCTGATCGACGCTGGTCCTCGGTCGAATCCCCGCGGAGACCACCATGTGGGTATCCATCAGCGTCGCAGGATGGAGGGTATTGACCTTGATCTGCGTATCGGCCAGGTCTTCTGCGAGGTCGAACGTGAAGAGGATTTGAGCGAGCTTGCTCTGTCCATAGCTTCTCCCGCCCGAGTAGCCGTTCTCCATCATCGGATCGTCCATGTCGATCGCGTCTTGAGCCCCGGAGGAAACGTTCACGATGCGTGAGCCGGGCGCGTCCTGAATCATCGGGAGAAGTAGATGGGTCAGGAGGAATCCAGAGAGGTAGTTGACCGCGAAAGACAGCTCGTACCCATCCGGGCTCAGTCTGCGGTCGTCGTTACCCCTCGCGAGGATCCCAGCGTTGTTGACGAGAACGTCGATACGAGGGTAGTCACGGCGAATCGCCTCGCCCAGGAGCCGCACCTGGTCCATCGAGGCTAGATCGGCCGCGTAGAAGCTCGCAGTCCCTGGACCGCCTGCTTCGATCTCCTCTACCACTTCCAGGCCCCGCTCACGGTTTCGTCCGTGGACGATCACGTGGGCACCGGTAGCTCCGAGCTCCAGCGCGACCTCTCGACCCAGGCCGTTCGTCGATCCGGTGACGAGGATCACCTGGCGGCCCTCCAGGGCTTCAGGTGAGGGTGTCGCAGGTTCCGCCATGATGGTCTGCCCTTGGAGGGTGGGTACTAGCCCGAAGCCCGCGCTCGTCAGCAAGCTTGCGACGAGGGTGACGATTCCTCTCTGTCGTCGTCGCCAGTGCGCCATTGGCGATCCCTCGATCGGATCGAATCGTCTCATTTCTGGTTCCTCGGATACCGCCGGTTTCCTTCTCTTACGTGTGCGCCAGGATAGGTGGGATCCAGTCCGGGGGTCAATTGGACTCAGGGTTGTCGGCTCCGGCCGAGGGGCGTCATCTTGTTTCTGAAAGCGCGCGAGAACCACCTTCGGCGAAGGTACTCGTGGGATCGAGCGTCTCCGTCGTGCACCCTTCGGCAGCGTTGTCATGCAGGACTTCTCCAACGATCGACCGACCGTGACTCCGAGGACGTGGAGAGCCCGGTGCTCCAGGCTGCTCGTGAGCTCGGTGGTCCCCTCGCTCCTGATTGCGTGCGGGTCGGCCCGAGAGGCGGCTCCTGGCCCTCGCCTCGTACAGCCCGGTGCGCCGGGACAGTCGACGCGCGAGCTCAGCGCGGAGGAAGCGAGGTCCGCCGGTTCGACGCCGATCACGCGGGCCGACGTGAGTTTCATGCAAGGAATGATCGGGCATCACGCGCAGGCGCTCACCATGAGCCGGCTCGCGCCGGAACGGGCGGAAAGCCCGCAAGTGCGGCTGCTCGCCCAGCGGATCGAGCGTTCCCAGGGAGACGAGATCGCGCTGATGGAGCGTTGGCTGAGAGAGCACGGCGAAGAGGTTCCCGATTCCAGTAGGGGCTACCGGATGCCGTCCACCGGCACGCTGATGATGATGCCGGGAATGCTCAGCGATCGTGAGCTGGCCGAGCTGCGGACGGCTTCGGGCGCCGAGTTCGATCGACTGTTCCTGGTGTACATGATCCGCCACCACGAGGGTGCGCTGACGATGGTGAGGGAACTCTTCGAAAGCGAAGGCGCAGGACAGGAAGGACAGATTTTCGAGTTTGCCGCAGACGTCGACAGTGATCAACGTATCGAGATCGCCCGCATGGTGCGCATGCTCACCGGCGATCAGAGAGGTCCGTAAATAACCCGAGGAAGAGAGGGATCAGATGGAGAGGACGTCGAGGCGCCCCGTAGAACGATCTTCGAGATGCCGCTACATCCGTGCGCTGGCGCTCCTGTCCGCGGGGGCCTTCGTCTTCCCGTACATGCTGACGGGGCAGACCGATCCGAGAGTGGGCTTGGGGGCGGGTTGGGGAGACGCCGAGGTGGCGGCGTCGAATCTCGAGTTGGCCGGCCACCGAGATCGGCCACCGGGGTTCTTCCTGCCCGACGACCCAGGCGCACAACACCTGAAGAACTCCGATCTCGCCTTCAGTGGCGATCTCGTCTTCGTGGGCAACTACAACGGCTGGAACGCCTACAACATCGCGGATCCGGCCAACCCCGAGCTGGTGACCTCCGTCGTGTGCCCCGGGGCACAGGGCGACCTTTCGGTATACGGCAACCTTCTGTTCCACTCGGTCCAGGAGACCCGCAGCCGCATCGACTGCGGGATCTCCACCGAGGAGCAGACCGAGATGGAGGTGAACCCCGAGCGCTTCAGGGGTGTCCGCATCTTCGACCTTTCCGACATCCAGAACCCGGTCCAGGTCGCGGCTGTCCAGACCTGCCGCGGCTCACACACCCACACCGTCGTGAGCGACCCGAACGACGACGAGAACGTCTATATCTATGTCTCCGGAACCAGCTCCGTCCGTCCTTCGGAGGAGCTCGAGGGGTGCCTGGACATCCGCTCGCCGGATGAGCCCGACACCTCGTTCTGGCGGATCTCCGTAATCCAGGTTCCGCTGGACGCGCCGCAGGATGCTAGGGTCGTCAGCGAGCCGCGGGTCTTCGCCAACCCGGAGACCGGATCGATCGCGGGACTATGGGATGGTGGCGACCACGGGCCGGGCACCCAAGAGTCGAGCCAGACGACTTCCTGCCACGACATCACCTCGTATCCGGCGATCGGGATGGCGGCCGGCGCGTGTCAGGGGAACGGCGTGCTATTCGATATCTCCAATCCGACCGACCCCGTGCGGATCCACGAGGTCACCGATCCCAACTTCGCCTACTGGCACTCGGCCACGTTCAACAACGACGGTACCAAGGTCGTCTTCACGGACGAGTGGGGAGGGGGCCGCGCGCCGCGTTGCCTGGAGTCGGACCCGGAGACATGGGGTGCCAACGCCATCTTCGACGTGATCGATCGACAGCTCCACTTCGCCGGCTACTACAAGTTGCCGGCGCCCCAAAGCGAGACCGAAAACTGCGTCGCCCACAACGGTTCCCTCATTCCGGTCCCCGGGCGTGACATCATGGTCCAGGCCTGGTATCAAGGCGGCGTGTCCGTCTTCGACTTCACGGACTCGGACAGTCCTTTCGAGATCGCGTATTTCGATCGGGGTCCAATGAGCGCCACAGACTTGATGTCTGGCGGCTTCTGGTCGTCCTACTGGTACAACGGCAATATCTACGGCTCCGAAGAACTGCGCGGGCTGGACGTATTCCGGCTGACGCCGAGCGAGCACCTCTCGCAGAACGAGATCGACGCCGCGAGTCTCGTCGAATACGAGGCCTTCAACGCTCAGGAGCAGCCGCGGGTGGTCTGGCCGGTGGCCTTCGTCGTAGCTAGGGCCTACCTGGATCAGCTCGTCAGGGCGGAAGGGCTGTCATCGGCACGCACCGATGAGGTGTCCTCTCAGCTAGCGCAGGCCGAAGTGATGGGGGACGGTGCGGAGAAACGCGTCGCGCTCGCCGAGATTGCGACTCAGCTGTGGGCCGATGGGCAGATGATCGAGCGAGGCCAGCAACCCGGCGATGCGGATCGGGTTCGGAAATTGGCGGGCGCCATTCTCGATCTCGCGGCCGCGCAGGAATGATCGGATCCCTGCGTCCCGATACAGACGCTATGCGGAGGTAGCGGGCTGCCTGACTCCGTCCTGCGCCGCGGCCCGAGGCTCGGGTCGCTGCGGCTTGTCCCTCGGCGCCGCCGGCATCGGGCGCCATCCCGCGGCCTTCACCGCGGCCTGCGCGGCCGCGAAGCGAGCGACCGGCACCCGGAACGGGGAACAGCTCACGTAGTTGAGCCCGATCTTGTGACAGAATTCGACCGAGTCCGGGTCGCCGCCGTGCTCCCCGCAAATGCCGATCTCCAGGTTGGGTCGCACACCACGTCCGAGCTGCACGGCCATCCGCATGATCCGTCCGACTCCGTCCACGTCGAGGGTCTGGAACGGGTTGTTGGGCAGGATCTTCTTCTCGATGTAGTGAAGGAGGAAGCTGGCTTCCGCGTCGTCCCTGGAGATCCCGAACACGGTCTGGGTCAGATCGTTCGTGCCGAAAGAGAAGAATTCCGCGACCTCCCCGATCTCGTCCGCCATCAGTGCCGCTCTCGGGATCTCGATCATCGTTCCGAGCTTGTAGGGGATCTCGACCTCCTCCTCCTCCATGACCGCTGTGGCGGTCGCCTCGACCAGGGCACGCTGGGTTCGTAGCTCGTTAACGTGCGAGACGAGCGGGACCATGACCTCCACCCTGACGTCCACGCCCTCGTGCATACAGCGAGCAGCGGCTTGAAAGAGCGCACGGGTCTGCATGCGCGTGAGCTCGGGAAGCAGCATCGCGAGACGGACGCCCCTGGTTCCGAGCATCGGATTCGACTCCAGTAGATCTTCCGTCCTGCCCAGGAAATCCTGCTTTGCCCGAATCTCCTCGAGGGTCTCGTCGATCTCTCGCAGGGTATCCAGGTGTTGCAGCTTCAGCTTCAGCTCCGAGAGCTCGCGCTGCAGCTCCGGGTGACTCGGAAGGAATTCGTGGAGGGGCGGATCCAACAGCCGAACCACCACGGGTAGCCCGTCCATGGCGCGAAACAACCCCTCGAAGTCCACCTGCTGCAACGGTAGAAGCCGGTCGAGAGCTTCCTCTCGCTCGATGGGCTTCCGAGCCATGATCATCTCCCGCATGATCGGAAGGCGGTCCTCCTCGAAGAACATGTGCTCCGTGCGGCAGAGTCCGATTCCCTGGGCACCGAGGTCCCGGGCGCGAATCGCATCCTCGGGGTTGTCGGCGTTCGTCCAGACCTGAAGCGTTCGGAACTCATCGGCCCACACCATCAGCCTAGAAAGCCAGGGGTCCTTGATGTCGGGAACGACGGTCGGCAGCGCACCCGCGTACACCTCGCCGCGGCCACCGTCGACGGAGATCGGGTCGCCTTCGCGAATCGTGAAGCTGCCGACCCGGGCCTCACGGTCCTCCAGGTCGATCTCCAGCGCCTCGATCCCCACCACGGCGGGCTTGCCGAACTGGCGAGCGACCAGCGCAGCGTGGCTCGTTCTGCCGCCGCGGCTGGTCACGATTCCCTGCGACGCGAGCATCCCGTGCACGTCGTCCGGTTTGGTCTCAGGACGAACCATGATGACGGCCTTACCGCTCTCGCGGGCCCAGCGCTCGGCCGTGTCCGCGTCGAACGCCACCACCCCGACCGCCGCGCCGGGCGAGACGTTGAGCCCTTCGGCGATCACCGTCGCCTGGCCCCGGGCCTCCTCGTCGAACTGAGGGTGCAGATAGAAGTCGACCTGGTCCGGGCTGACCCGGAGCACCGCTTCCTCTCGGCAGAGCAGGCCCTCGTCGACCATGTCGAGCGCGATACGGACCTCGGCCTCTGCCGTCCGCTTCCCATTGCGTGTCTGAAGTAGCCAGAGCTTGCTGTGCTCGATCGTGAACTCCAGGTCCTGCATGTTTCGGTAGTGGCCCTCTAGTCGATTGGCGATGCCTCGAAGCTCTTGATAGGCGTCGGGGAAGCGCTCCGCCATGGCACTGATGTCCAGCGTCTTTCGAGTCCCCGCGACGACGTCCTCTCCCTGCGCGTTGACCAGGAAGTCACCATGGAGACCGGGCTCGCCGGTGGACGGATTCCGACTCATGACGACCCCTGTGCCGGAGTCCTCGCCCATGTTTCCGAAGACCATGGTCTGGATGTTCACGGCGGTCCCGAGGTCGTGCGGAATCCCCGACGCGTTCCGGTAGTCCACGGCTCGTTTCGTATTCCACGAATCGAACACCGCCTCGGTCGCGGAGCGCAGCTGCTCGAAGGGATCCTGGGGGAACGGCGCCTTGGTGTGAACCCGGACCAACTCCTTGAATCGCTGTGTCAGCCACATCCAGTCGTCGGCCGCAAGCTCGGTATCCGAGGCGACACCAGCGGCCAGTCGCCTGTGCTCGAGAACGTCCTCGAAGATCTCGTCGTCCATCCCCCGGACCACGGTCCCGAACATCTGGATCAGACGTCGATACGCATCGTAAACGAAGCGCGCGTCGCCGGTGAGCTCGACCATCCCCTCGGCCACCTCGTCGTTCATCCCGAGATTCAAGATGGTGTCCATCATGCCCGGCATGGAGAACTTGGCGCCGGACCGGCACGAGACGAGGAGCGGGTTCTCGGGGTTGCCGAACTCCTTACGCGTCGAAGTCTGAATCCGATGAAGGGCTTCGATCTGCTGATCCCAGATGTCCGGCGGGAATCGCCCCTGGTGGGCCAGGTAGGCGATGCAGGCCTCGGTTGTGACGGTGAATCCGGGTGGCACCGGGACGTCGATGCGGGTCATCTCGGCGAGATTCGCACCCTTCCCGCCTAGAAGCCCCCGAACCGCTTCCCACTCCCCGGCCGCGGCCTCCGCTTCCTCGAGCTCCGTGAATAGGTAGACCCACTTCTGCTTCATCGTCCAAGTCCTCTCTGACGGCTCTGACACGGGACGCGCTCAAGTCCCGCTCGTCTATCGGTGATCGCCATGGGATGCAACCTGCGATTCGAGCAAGTTTCGGGCTAGGGCCGTTCGTGGATTCAAGGCTTCCGAGGGTGGCTCATCCGCCGGTGGGGCACTGCGCTCACCTCACCGCGAGGTATCGTCCGATTCTGGCCAGTCCCTCCTCGATTCCCTCGATGTCCAACGCGTACGAGAGACGCACGCGATTGGGTGCGCCGAACCACTCGCCCAGGTAGGTGATCACGTCGTAGTCGTGGAAAAGGTCCCAGACGAAATCCTGCGGTCGCTCGACCCGAGGCATGACATAGAAAGCTCCCTCCGGTTTCCAGACGTCGAAGCCGAGATCCAGAAGACCTTGGTAGATCAAATCGCGGCGCGCCCGCCACACTTCCAGCTGTTCTTCGATGTACGTTCGCGGCGCTTTCGTGGCGGCGAGCGCCATCTCCTGACCGAGGATGTTCGTGTTCATCGAGGTATGAGTCTTCATCGAGATCACGTCCGAGATGAGCTCGAGGTCTCGCGACCACAGAAAGCCGACCCGGAACCCGCACATCGCGTACGTCTTCGAGAACGAGTTGATGGTCACGACGCGAGGACCGTTGATGAGGTAGTTCTCTCGTACGTAGATGAGGTCCTTGTAGACCTCGTCCGAAAGCACGTAGACCCCGAGCTCGCTCGCGATCTTCTCGATCTCTTTCAGGGTCTCGACGGCCTCGACGCGACCCGTCGGGTTGGAGGGGGAGTTGATGATGACTGCCCGGCAATCCCGCACCTTCGCCCTGAAGTCGTCCAGGTCGATCCGACCCTCGACCGTATTCGTGAACACGGGCTCCATACCCGCGAAGCGGACGGTCTCCGGATAGGAGTAGTAGTACGGCCTCGCCATCAGGACCTTGTTGGCTCCAGGCCCCTCCTTGCGGCCGATCACCCGAAGGGCGAGGTCCAGGGCCTCGGAAGCCCCGTTGGTGATCACGAAGCTCTCGGGAGTCGAGTCCGGGTACTGGGCAGCTAGCGCCTGGCGGAGCTCGAGCGTTCCCTGGATCAGCCCGTACTTGAAGTCCCGATAGTCCGGAAGGATTTCGAACGCTTCGGGCGGCGGGGGCAGATCGGGCTGGCCCGAGCCGAAGGAGATGATGTTCCCCCCCTGTACGCCGATGAAGTAGGCGGGCGAAAGTCTTGTCTTGACACCCAGAGCCATGCCGCTTGCCATAGTCCCTTATCGCTCGAGGGCCTCCGTCGTGGAAGCCAAGCGCCGAGTCACATGAACAGACCCCCAAACCGGGGGCCCGATGACTGGATCCATCTAGGATCCTGCCCGCCCAAAGCTAGAATCAGTAGGCCTTTCAGTCGATACCATGCACGTGCGGGTTCCGGATTCCCTCCCGGTCGACCCAGTATGCATTCACGGAGCCGATCGGTCTCACCTATGGACAGAAGGACCACCCGACGCTTAAGATGGCAGGATTCGCGAGAGTGATGATGCGCGTCTTGCGCAGGGGATTTGCGCGAAGGTTGGGCCTTCGCGCCTCTTCCTTGCTGGTTTCGGTTCCTACTTGCGGGAGAGGGCAAGATGAGTTCCAAACGGAAGGTGTTGCTGGGATTCGGTTTAGTCGCGGCAATCGGAGTACTCTGGGCATGTGAGTCACAGCTCCAGAACAGCGTGCAGGCGCAGAGTGTAACCGCCCCGTACTTCGAGGTGGATCCGTTCTGGCCGCAGCCGTTGCCGAACAACTGGCTTCTCGGTAACTCCATCGGAGTCTGGGTGGATGACAGCGACGTGATCTGGATGGTTCACCGAAGCTCCGCCACACTCACCGGCGGCGAGTCGGGAGCCGAGCAGAATCCACCGACGGGGGACTGCTGCATCGGAGCTCCGCCTGTGCTTGCTTTCGACATGGACGGAAACGTCGTCCATGCGTGGGGACCGGGACCCGGCGAGATGTATCAAGGCGCCGAGTGGCCGACGTCCAACCACGGCATCTTCGTGGATCACGAAGGCTTCGTGTGGGTCGGCGGGAACGGCGGCGGTGACGCGCATGTCGTGAAGCTGACGCAGGACGGGGACATCGTGGCGCAGTTCGGTGAAGCGAATGCGCGTGCCGATGCCTCCGGTGGCTTCGTGCGTGACAGCCACGATCCGACCAGCTACGGTCGGGTCGCGAAGATCTTCGTGGACGCCGAGGCGAACGAGGTCTACCTGGCCGACGGCTACTTCAATCGCCGCGTGGCGGTGATCGATCCCGACAGCGGCGAGATGCTTCGGTACTGGGGCGCATACGGCAACGAGCCCGTGGACGAGTACGAGTTCGGCCCCCGCGGCGCGAACCGGACCCCGGCGCAGCAGTTCCGCGGCCCGGTCCACTGCGCAGACGTGTCCGTGGACCGAATGGTCTATGTCTGCGACCGTCAGGAGAACCGGATCCAGGTCTTCACGACGGAAGGCGAGTTCATCCAAGAGGGCTTCTATCAGAACGGAACCCTGGGTGAAGGGTCGGTCTGGGACGTCGCCTTCTCCCACGACCCCGAACAGCAGTACCTCTACGTGACGGACGGTCGGAACATGAAGGTTCGCGTTCTCGATCGTGAGTCGCTGACGGAGCTGTATACCTTCGGAAAGGGCGGTCGGTATCCCGGTATGTTCTTCGGGGCGCACAGCCTGGCAGTCGACTCCGAGGGTAACATATACACGACCGAGACTTACGAAGGGAAGCGGATCCAGAAGTTCGTCTACATGGGCGAGCGCTCGGTTCCGTCGGGAGACCACGGAGCACCTTGGCCGGAGATGTAGGTCTTCTCACCCGGTGAGCTTGCTTGCCGGGCGCTAGAGGGTTTGCAAAGTCGGAACGTCGTCGGCCGGTTCGAGGGAATCATCCTCGGGCCGGCCGTCTTCGTTCCCGCCTCTCCCACGCCTTTCCCCTGAACCACCGTGTCTCCGAGGAAGCCACCGCTCGTGGGCCACCTGGTAGCCGCCGCCGTGATCCGACGGGAGGGGCGTCTCCTGCTCGGTAGGCGACCGGTCGGCAAGCGACACGGTGGGCTCTGGGAGTTCCCCGGAGGGAAATTGAGAGACGCGGAATCCATCGAAGACGCGATCGCGAGAGAGTTACGGGAGGAGCTCGGCATGGAGACAATACGAGTCGGCAGAGTCCTGCACCGAGCTCCGGACCCCGAGTCCTCCTTCCTGATCTGCTTCATCGAAGTGGAGGCGTCAGGCGCCCCGAAGCCGCTCGAGCACTCCGAGGTAGCTTGGTGCGAGCCTCCCGAGATCCTCGAGATGGACCTCGCCCCAGCGGACAGGCAGTTTGCGGTCGAGCTCCTGAGCCCCCTCGAGGATTGACCCGGGCCGAAACGGCCCACGCTCAGACTTGACGGGTGGATGGTCGCCCACTAGCCTGCCGCGAGCTGCCGTCATACGTAACTTCGTGTCCGCTCTCAGACGAGGAGTCATGGCTTGGTTCATGCTTTGGCACTGAGCGGCGTCCTGTTCGGTCTTTGGCTGCTGCTCTCCGGGCACTACACGCCGCTCTTCTTCTTTCTCGGCGCGCTGTCCACGGCCGTCTCGGTCTTCTTCGCGCATCGGATGGACGCGTTCGATGACGAGGGTGTCCCGGTCATCCACGTGAGTCGGAAGATCTGGACATACCTTCCGTGGCTCGTGTGGGAGGTCGCCCGGTCCAACATCGCGGTGGCGCGCATCGTTCTCAGCCCGAAGCTCAAGATCAGCCCGACAGTGGTCAGCTTCCGGGCGCGGCAGGAGACCGACCTGGGGCGTGTGATCATGGCGAACTCGGTCACGATGACGCCTGGAACCATCACGGTAGCGGTCACGGGTCGGGACCTGTACGTCCATGCCCTCTATCGGGGCGCGACCGACGGTATCGAGGAGGGCGCGATGAACCGCAAGGTCGCCGAGCTGGAGAGGGTGCGCGGATGATCGTCCTCAGCACCCTTGCGATACTCGCAGCGATGACGATGGCAATTATCCGCGGACTCCGCGGCCCGACGGTCTACGATCGCGTACTCGCCGTGAACATGTTCGGTACCGCCACGGTCCTCCTCATTGCCGTTCTCGGATTCCTGACCGGGCGCCCAGACTTCCTGGATCTCGCGCTTCTGTACGCGCTCCTGAGCTTCATCGGGACCGTCGCGCTGCTCAAGTACGTCAGCTACGGCGACCTGTCCAGCAGCGAACACCCCGAGGAGGAGGAGGACACGTGGACGTGGTGATCTCCTTCGCCAGCGGGATGCTTCTTCTGGGAGGGGCCTTCTTCATCTTCGCGGCGGGCGTCGGCGTGCTCCGTCTTCCCGACGTGTTCTCCCGCCTCCACGCGGCGGGAATGAAGGATACGATGGGGTCGGCTCTGACCTTGATCGGCCTGATGCTCCTCGGCGGCTTCTCGCTCGTCACCGTGAAGCTCTTCCTGATCTGGGTCCTTCTCTGGTTCACCTGCTCGGTGTCTACCCACTCGGTCGCACGGGCGGCGTTTCTCGGGGGGGTTCGACCTGTGCTCGCGGGTCACTCGGACGATGCGGTCGGAGCTCCCTTGGACGGCTCGACCACAGACTCGAGGGACGCCTTGGGGGCCGCAGAATGATTCTCACCGAATTCGTCGACATCGCGCTGCTGGCACTGCTCGCGATCACGGGGTTGGCCTTGCTCAAGATCCGAGACCTGGTCGCAGTCGTGATGCTGGGAGGGATCTACAGTCTCCTGTGCGCCGGTCTCTTCCTGGTCATGGATGCGCCGGATGTCGCGATCACCGAGGCGGCAGTCGGGGTCGGAATCGCCACCGTTCTGCTCGTAGGCGCGCTGACGCTCATCGAGCGGGAGGAGCGGCCGTCCCAGCACTCGCGCGCTCTTCCCTTGGTGGTCGTGCTGTTCACGGGAGCAATGCTGACTTATGGGATCCTGGACGTCCCCCCCTTCGGCGAGGCGGACAATCCCGTCCAGGAGCACGTGACGCCCAGATACCTGGAGGAGCAGGAGGAAGAGATCGGCGTCGAGAATGTCGTGACTGCCGTTCTGGCGAGCTATCGAGGATACGACACACTGGGTGAGACCACGGTCATCTTCGCGGCCGGTATCGGAGTGCTCCTCCTGCTCTCCGGTCGGAAGGAACGACGGGCGGGATCGGAGGAAGACGCGTCATGAGCCGAAACGTGATTCTGAGGATCGCGACCAAGGTGCTCTGCCCCAACATCTTCCTCTTCGCGCTGTACGTTCAGTTTCACGGAGACTACGGTCCCGGCGGTGGGTTCCAGGCCGGCGTGATCATGGCCGCGGGGTTCGTCCTCTATGCTCTCGTCTACGGCTTGGAGCGGACCCAGGGGGTATTCCCGCCTCTGTGGGGTCACGTTTCGATGGCCTCGGGCGCCTTCCTGTATGCGGGTGTGGGCGTGGTCACGCTCCTTCTGGGCGGGAACTTCCTCGACTACAACGCGCTGGCGGTCGATCATCATGACGGTCAGCACTGGGGGATCTTCACGGTTGAGCTCGGCGTCCTGTTGACCGTATTCGGTGCGATGATCTCCATCTTCTACGCCTTCGCGGGACGGAGGGGATTGGACTGATGGAGTTCGTCTTCGGCTACTACAACTACCTCGCCGTCGTCTTCCTGATGATGTTGGGCTTCTACATCGTGGTCTCGCGGGGCAACCTGGTTAAGACCCTCGTCGGGCTCAGCGTCTTCCAGACTTCCGTCTTCATCTTCTACATCTCGCTCGCCCGGATACGGGGCGGAACCGCACCCATCTACGTGGAGGGGGAGACCCTCTACAGCAGCCCCCTCCCGCAAGTCCTCATCCTCACTGCGATCGTGGTGAGCATCTCCACGACTGCGCTCGGTCTCGCGATCGTCGTCCGCATACGGGAGGCCTACGGCACGATCGAGGAAGACGAGATCGACGGCATCGAGTATGCCGAAGAAGTCGGAGTGCCGGACATCCGCTGGTCATGACGGAGCATCTTCCGGTCCTTCAAGTGGCCATCCCCATGATGGCTGCGCTGGTGAGCGCGCTCATCCCGCGCGGTCGAGTCGCCTGGGGATGGGCGGTCGCGACCTGCTGGATCGGCCTTGGCATATCGATGCTCATACTCGGACAGGTCCTTGCCGGCGGCACGATCAGCTACGAGCTAGGCGGGTGGGCTGCGCCATGGGGTATCGAGTACCGCATCGACCACGTGAATGCCTTCGTGCTCCTCATCGTGTCCGGTATCGGCGCGGTGGTCGCTCCGTTCGCTCGTTTGAGTCTGGAGCGAGAGATCGAGCCGAGTCATCTCCCGCGCTTCTACGCCGCGTTTCTCCTCTGTCTGAGCGGTCTCCTGGGAATCACGGTGACCGGGGACGTGTTCAACCTGTTCGTCTTTCTGGAGGTGTCCTCACTCACGTCTTACACGATGGTGGCCATGGGTCAGGACCGCCGGGCTCTCACCGCGGCCTATCGGTACCTGATCATGGGGAGCATCGGCGCGACGTTCATCGTCATCGGGGTCGGTCTTCTCTACGCCATGACGGGAACCCTGAACATGGCGGACCTGGCTGAGAGGATTCCCGAGGTCGCCAGCACGCGGACGGTTCCCGTGGCATTCGGCTTTCTGACCGTTGGCATCAGCCTGAAGCTGGCACTGTTTCCTCTGCATCTCTGGCTGCCCAACGCCTACACCTATTCGCCTTCGGCGGCCACCGCGTTCCTCGCGGCGACCGCCACGAAGGTGGCGGTCTACGTGCTCCTGCGGTTCTTCTTCACCGTGTTCGGCGCGAGCTTCTCGTTCGACGTCATGCAGCTCGACTACGTGCTCCTGCCCCTAGGGCTCGTGGCGATCTTCAGCATGTCCATGGTGGCGATCTTTCAGGAGAACGTGAAGCGCATGCTCGCGTACTCCAGCCTCGCACAGATCGGCTACATGGTACTGGGTATCAGCTTCGCGTCGGTCACGGGGCTCACGGCCGGCATCCTTCACCTCTTCAACCACGCGGTCATCAAGTGCGCCCTATTCCTCGCCGTCGGTTCGGTCTTCTATCGGATTGGATCCGTGCGCATCAGCGCGATGGCCGGCGTGGGTCGCCAGATGCCGTGGACCATGGGCGCGTTCGTGCTCGGCGGCTTCAGCTTGATCGGAGTGCCGCTCACGGTCGGCTTCATCAGCAAGTGGTACCTGATCTTGGCGGCGATCGAGCGAGGTTGGTGGCCGGTCGCTGGACTGATCTTGATCACTTCGCTCATGGCGGTCGTCTACATCTGGAGAGTCGTCGAGTCGGCTTACTTCCAGCCTGCGCCGGGGGGTAGGGAGAGCGCCCGGGAGGCACCGTTGGCCCTCCTCTTGCCGACCTGGGCGCTGATCATCGCGAACCTGTACTTCGGAATCGACGCGAGTCTGACCACGGGCGTGGCGATCGAGGCTGCCAGGGCGCTCTTGGGAGTGGGGTCATGACGCTGGGCGCCCTGGCTGCGACGGCTCTCTTCCTGCCGCTGGCGGGCGCGCTGTTCGTTCTTGCGCTCGGCAAGTCGCCCAACCTCAGAGAAGCGGCCACCCTGATCACCGCGGGCTCCCTCTTCGGTGTGGTCTATTCGATGGTGGGTCCGGTTCGAGACGGGGTGATTTCGGGAATCACCTTCCTGGAGGTAGTGCCCGGGGTCGAGCTCGGTCTCGAAGTGGAGCCGCTAGGGCTGCTCTTCGCGTTGATCGCCTCGTTCCTCTGGATCATCACCACGCTGTATGCGATCGGATACATGCGAGGCCACCACGAGGAGAACCAGACCCGGTTCTACTTTTTCTTCGCCGTGGCGATCGCCGCCGTCATGGGTGTGGCCTTCTCCTCGAACCTGTTCACGCTCTTCGCCTTCTACGAGATCCTGACCCTCTGCACCTTCCCGCTGGTCACTCACCATCAGACGGAGGAGGCGAAGAAGGCCGGGCGCGTCTACTTGGGAATTCTTCTTTCGACGTCGGTGGGCTTTCAACTCTTCG
>JAHEKL010000273.1 GCA_024638345.1 Gammaproteobacteria bacterium
GGGCGCTCGACGCCAAGACCGGGCGGCCCTTGGAGGACTGGGGCGCGCCGGTGCCGTTGGATTCCTTCTCCCAGTCGGGAGTCGTGGATCTGGTTCCCACTCTCGTGGAGGATTGGGGCCCGTGGCAGGACTATCAGGCCTCGGGTGGGATGTACGACCCCGACCACGGAATACCCAGAGAGCTCGGCATGGTCACGAGTTCGTCCCCGCCGATCGTGGTGAACGACGTGGTGGTCGTGGGGGCCGGTCACGAAGCCAGCTACAACCAGACCCGCATCGAGAACGTCCCGGGCGATGTCCAGGGGTTCGACGCGAGGACGGGAGAGTTCCTCTGGAAGTTCCATGTCATTCCGCGCCCCGGCGAGTTCGGTAACGAAACGTGGGAGAACGACGCCTGGCAGTTCTCCGGTGACATGTCCCAGTGGGCACCCATGTCCGCCGATCCGGAGCTCGGGCTCGTCTACTTCGTGACCAATGCCTCCACGGTGCAGACCTACGCGGGGCATCGTCCCGGTCACAACCTCTTCGGCGGAAGCGTCGTCGCGTTGGACGTTCGGACCGGAGAGCGAAGGTGGCATTATCAGATCCACCACAGCGACCAGTGGAACTACGACCTCCCGAGCGCCCCCATCCTGATGGACGTGACGGTGGATGGGGAGCGGATTCCCGCGCTCATCCAGAACACGAAACAGGGCCTCGTCTTCGCGTTCAACCGGGAGACCGGCGAGCCGATCTGGCCGATCGAAGAGCGCCCGGTGATCCAGACGGAGGTCCCGGGCAACTACACGGCACCCACACAACCGTATCCAACCCTTCCGGAGCCCCTGGACCCAATCGTCCTGAGTGGGATCACCGAGGAGTTCGTGATCGACTACACGCCCGAGCTGAGGCAGCGGGCCCTGGAGCTTCTCGGCAACTATCGGGTCGGGGGCCTCTACGTGCCACCCCTTCCCTACAACCACGAAAACGATTTCCTGAACAACGTCGGGTGCCAGGGCGGGGTGAACACCCCCCACGATCCCGTCGCGGATCCGATCTTGGGATTCATGTACGCCTCCCACGCGCGGGCCTGCAGCGGCCCTTCGTTCATGCAGCCCACGGGCGGGGTGGACGTGGACAATCCGGACTATGCCGCGCAGGGAGCGAGCGGTGCCGTCCCCACGCGAACGCCGACCACCGGGAGAACGGTGGCAGCCTGGTTACCAGGAGGGGGACCCGAGGACCGCCGTGAGCCACTGGCGACGATCGACGGCCTTCGACTCTTCAAGCCCATCGACAACCAGCTTTCGGGCTTCAACATGAACACCGGCCGCAGGGTCTGGTCGGTGCCGGTCGGGGAGACGCCGGAGCGGATCCAAAATCACCCTCTGCTCGCTGGTGTGGAGATTCCGAATACGGGAGGAAACGGGTGGTCCGTTCAGGCGGTCACCGAGACCCTCCTCATCACGACCCGATCGCTCAGCTCCGGCGAGGCCAACATCGTCCCCGATGCACCTCCGGAGCTTCATGCCAGAGACAAGCGGACGGGCGAGATCCTCGCAAGCGTGCCGCTACCCGCACCCGGCCAGTACGGGATCATGACCTACATGCACGAGGGGAAGCAGTACATCGTCGTGCAGGTCGGGAGCATCCATACGGGGTACCCGGGCTCGCTCGTAGCGGTGGCGCTGCCCTGATTCGGTCGGACCCCCGGGTCGGCCTCTTCGAGGTCTGATCCGGGGGACCTGCAGGCGAGGTCCGCGGCAGCCACGTCCGCTTCGGCGCTCTTCAGCGGAACGACTCCACCCTGAGTGGCGACCATGCCATCCCGTCGGGAGCATCGTGGTCTGTCGCGAGAATCCTCAGAATGCCGGGTTCATCCAGATCGTAGACGAGGATGGCATTGTCCGACCGGTCGGAGATGAAAGCCGAGGACCCATGGGAGAGAATCCCGGCGCTTCCCCCTTCTCCCTCAGATCGGATCGGAGCGTTCAGCAGTAGCTCACGCGTCGCTCGGTCGTACTGGGCGATCGAACCCCCTCGCGCTCCGTTCGGCACGAGGACTCGCTCCGTTGCCGAGATCTCCACCCGTCGGGAGTCGGGGGGCGCCGCAATCGTGGCGACGACTTCAAGGGCGTCGGTATCGATGATCGAAATCGTGCTCGCAAGCCGATTCGCGACCCAGACCTCGGCATCATCCGGAGAGACCGCGAGCCCTTCGGCACCTTCACCGGTGTGAATCACGACAGGCTCTCGCTCTTCGTCGAGAAAGATGACGGACAGCGTTCCTTCTGCTCCGCGGTTGGTCACGTACGCACGACTGCCGTCCGAGCTGAGGCGGACCATATGCCCCTCCCTACCCCCAGTGGGATAGGTTCGCACGATCTCCAGAGTGGTGAGATCTACCAGCGCCAGACGGTCCGATTCCTCGAGGGTCGCTACAGCGTGCCTGCCATCTGGCAAGAACGCGGGGCTGTGCGGTCTGGAGCGGTCGCCAAGATCTATCCGCCCCACCTCGCGCACGTTGGGCAGATCCATGACGATGAGGTGGCGTCCATGGTCGTTCCCAGCACCATATTCTCCGACCAGGACCCGTTGGCCGTCGGGCGAGACGGCAACTTCATGAGGAATTCGGGGGCCAACGGGGAGTCGAGCTACCTCCACCCCGATTTCCAGATCGAAGAAGGAGACGCTACCCCCCCGCCGGTTGGCGACCACCAGCGTCCCGGTAGATTGGGCGTGCACCTCGGCACCTGTGTAGAGCAGTGCGATCGAGAAGACGAGGAGGCGTGAGAACGAGGTCATGGCTGGTCGCTGTTGAGGCAAGTGTTGCCGGACTGAGGCTCGCGCCCCGATCTCCAGTGGCGAATCAAGCAATCGCTGGGCGTCAGAACCCCTCCGGACGGTGATTGCAATAGGCTGTCTCGACCGAAGCTACGGCCCCGCAGTTCCTACACATCGCAGAAATCACTTCCGACTGCCGCCCTCTGGTCGCTACGTCGAACGAAGAGAGGGAGCGGAGGTTTCGCCAATCCAACGCACTCGACCCTGAGTCCTTGTCGAGCACCGCCGAAACGCCCTCTTCCCCGCATATGTCACAACTCAGTTTGACCCAAAACCTTTCGATGGTGCCCAAACTACTCTCCTCTCATCCCAATTTGGAAAACCCTCTTGGCAGCCAGCTCCGGGTTCAGGAACTCGAGCGCCACCTTCTCAGGCGCGGGCACGGGCGCTGACGATCCGTTGTCCGTAGGACAGGGCCCCATTCTCCTCGAAAGGCCTCCACCCAGAAACGACCTCAGCCTCCAACCTTGCCAGCGAGCCTTCATCCGCTCCCGCCACGTTTGCCGCGAGAGGCGTGCTCATTGCGTACTCCCAAAGAAACCTACGGGGAGCGGGTAGAGACATTTGCTTCACGTCCGCACTGATGTCCACGTCGCGGTAGCCAGCTTTGCCGAGGAACTGTCCGAGGTCCTCCGTATCGTGCAACGCAAAGATCGCTCTGACGAATCCTGCAGCTTCGGGGGAAACGTGACGCTCCATGGCCTGCTCCAATACGTCAAACAGCGGATGCTGAGGGCCGGGTGCGTTGAGCACCAGGCGTCCG
>JAHEKL010000274.1 GCA_024638345.1 Gammaproteobacteria bacterium
GGTTGCGATGTAGTCGGCAGCGTTTTCTTCTGGTCCTATGATGGGAATGCCCAGATCGCCGATGAGCACATGGGCTAGCTCGTGCAGCAGAATATATTCGAGATTGCCGAGCACGAAGAATGTGTTGGAATCGATATCGGCAACGCCGGAGGATTCGATCTGTTGCGAGGAGATCGATAGCGGAAGGACGCATATCGAGAGAAAAACGGCGAATTTGTATATGACGCGGGGCATACGACACCGATTCTAGCGGATGCCCGGCCGTTAAACGAACGACGATGCCCGCGGCGAATCCAGGGATCTAGAAAGGCCGCGCCTAGTCAGTCCCGCTCTATGTTATAGATGAGGTCCATCGCTTTGTAGTCGCCCGAGCGTGTCTCGAGGCTCAGCCGGTCGTTCAACCGGAAGCGCATGAGGAGGCCCCCGATCCGATTGAACAAACCGTACGAGTACCGGATGTAGATCCTCGGAGTCAACTGCTTGCCCGCCATCAGCTCTCCCGCGTCCGCAGCCGTCGGCTGAACGCTCAATTCGTCCAGGCCCAGCGTCTGCCCGACGCGCTGAATCGCCGGAAGCGCCTGCTGCAGTCCAAGCGAAACAGCCGCACCCTCCAGCGTCGCGGTCTCCTCGTCACCGGTGCCGGCCAGCGGGCGCCCGAAGAGAAGGTAGGACAACGCATCGGCCTCACTCATTGCCGGCTCGGAGAAAATGCGCGTGGTGGGAGCCCTTACCGTCCCGCCGAGCTGGACTCCCGCGACGATCGTATCGACTCGTCTCACGGCTCGCACATCCAGGCCGGGGTTGCCGAGTGGCCCCGTGAACAGCAGCTGCCCCTGATCCAGTTCCAGATTCTGGCCGTAGGCCTGATATTGCCCGTTCAGATTGATGGCACCGGATGCGACGGCGTTGCGACCGGATTGGTAGATGAGACTCATCTCACCCGTGAGCGCTACATCCAGCCCGGCACCGGAGTACGTGATGTCGTCTCCCAGAAGCACACTAAGATCCGCAGTCACTTCGAGAGGCCGGGGAGGCTCTGGTGCCGTTTCCCCGTGCACGACGGTATCAGCGGACGGGACCACCGCCTGTGCCGGTACCTCGTCGAGCAGCAGACGCGCCCTGGGAATCCGAACGACGCCGGATACGCTGATTGACGGCAGTGCCGTCTGCACGTCGAGCTCCGGCGACACGAAAATCTCTGCGTCCGGCAGGCGAACCGCCTGCAGCGAATCTCCACGAACGGATAGCTGCATGGGCCAGCCCGCCTCCGGATCCAGCTCCATGGATCCCGCTACTTCGATCAGGCCCTCGCCTGCGCGCCCCTGCCCTTCGAAGACCAGACTCGACGCATCGGGGCTCGATGCATTGACTTCGATGTCCTCGACCACGAAGCCCCACCTCGGCACACTCACCTCACCGCCAGTCCAGCGAGCCTGCCCCTGCACCAGCGGCTGCCTCAGGGTGCCGCTGACACCGACATCGACAGTGCCGGTCCCGCTCACCTCACCGACATCGGGACTGAGAAGCGACAGCATTCCCATTTCGGTCCAGAGGCCGTTGAGCCGCAGACCTAGGGCGGGGTCCTCATCCCAGAAATCACGGATATCACCATCCAACGACAGTTGCGTCCCGCCGGCGCCGCGCAGCGCGGCACCGATCTCCAACGTTCTCCCCGCGATGACAGCCTCGATGTCCACTTGCTCGATCGGGACTTCCAGGGGCGGCGCCCCCGGCTCAGAAATACTGAGCACGGTCGATGCGCCGACGACGCTCAAGCGGCCCATGGGCGTCCCGAGCGGGCCCGTGAGCTCGAGCGAAGCATCATAGATCCCGTCAATCGTCAGCCCGCCTTCCACGAACACGTTCAGCGCACTGAGATCGAAGTTGGTCAGGTTGACCTCCACACCGTCGGATTCAGTGCCGAACCGGGCCAGACCGCAGAGGCTGGTTTCTCCCTGCCGAACACAAGCGCGGTCGAAGCGCAGCGAGCCTCCGCCAATCGCGAGCCTGGTCGGCCCGTCCAACGCCCACGGACCAAGCGCGGGCTGATCGAGGCTGAGCATCGTGAGGAGCCCTTCCCACGCGCCTTCGGTGAACCCACCGGTCGCGCGGACCCGCCCTGCGCCCTGCGCCGACTCCGTGTCGAGCTCGATCTCATGACTCATTCTGGTACCGGAAACGCGCCCGTCCACCGAATCAAAAGTGACGTTCCGCCATCGAGCGCCCTCACCCCGCAGCATGATGAAGACCGGAGCGTCGCCGAGGAACGCAACCTCGCCGTTCCCCTCCAGGGTCTGCACGGAGTAATCGCCGAACTGGAGCATCCGGGCGCTCAAAGTGCCGCCGAAACCGGGTGCCCCAACCGGACCCACCAGCTGGCCCTCCAACATCAATTGACCGCTGATCTCGGGCCAGAGGCCACCGAGGTCCGGTGCATCGATCGTGACGTACAGGTCCAGGGTCTGATCGGCGCGTCCCCGCACGAAAGCGCTGTTCTCCCGCATGTCCACACGCACATCGTCGAATCGCCAGGTACCGGGCGAATCGAACCGCACCCCACCCGTCGTCGCTATCGACTCGTCCCTCAAGACGCCGTCGAGGCGCACATCACTCACGCTCCATTGAAGTTGCGGGTGGACCGTGCCTTCGAATCGGGCAACGCCGGTCAGTGATCCCGGCCAGTCTTCCAGTCGAATCCTCGGGTCGAGCTCCTGCACCTCTACTTGGGCCACCCACGAGAATGGGTCGAACACGAGCCCGCCGGTGGCCACGACGCTCCCGTGGTCGGTCGCCAGGGTCAGCGGATCGAGCTGGATCTCGTCGGGCGTTCCGGATCCGCGAATCGTGAAATGGGCAGCGATATCCTCGGCGCTGACGCTCCCTGTACCATCGAAAGAATACGTGTCGAGCCAGCCGGTGAGATGCGCTTCACCAGACGGGCTCTCGGCGACGTCCAGATCCGGCCAAGCGAGATCGGACCATTTAACGAGCAGGTCGGCCTGCGGTTCCTCGCCGATCACGATCATGCCCTCGGCGGTCACCGGAAAAGGGGCAAAGAGCTCTTGGTGGATCTCCAGTTCGGGAAGAGTCCCCGCCACCCGACCGCGACCCTCCACCACTACGCCCTCGGCCTCCGTCGTCCAATCGAACTCAGCCGATAATGCCAAGTCGGCCCCGATCTCCAGCTCGGCGCTACCCTCCAGATCGAAACCGAAACCGCTCGCGACGACGTCGTCAACGGATACGCGATCCCCTGCCAGCGTCAATGCAAAGTTGATCGGCCCGAGCTCGATGTCCTCTTCTGCCAGGAGGCGGAAGCGCTCGACCGATCCACGGCGCACCACGACAGGCAGCGGTAGCATGGCTTCGTCCCCGGTCGCCTCGGTGGCACCCTCCCCTCCGCGAAAAGCCAGCTCCGATATGGACAATTCGTCCAAAACCAGCCTCCGCGCCAAGAGCTCACTCGGGTCCCACACGAGCTCGATGCGGCTCAAGTGAGCTTCGTCCCCTCCGGTTCGCACGGACACGTCGCTCAGGATCAGACCGTCCCACAGGCTTCCCCGCACAACGCCAATAGCGAGCTC
>JAHEKL010000038.1 GCA_024638345.1 Gammaproteobacteria bacterium
CGGGTCCATCAGGTAGCCGGCCTCCTCGTGAACGCGCCTCATCGCGTCCATGACCTGGGCATCCTCGTGCCACGTAGGAGAGATCCACTCCTGCAATGCCGCGACGTTCCCGTCGAAGATCGCGATCAAGCGCTCGAGGTTGCTGGGTCGGGCCACGTCCATCGCGCTCGCCACGGTCTTGAGTGAAGGCCCCGTGGGTAGGGTGCCCGCCTCGAGGAACCGCGTCATGGCCGCATTCTCGTTGCTCGCTGCGATGAAGTGTCCGAGGGGCACCCCCATCCGACGGGCGATCACCCCGGCGGTGAGGTTCCCCAGGTTTCCGGTCGGGACGCTCACGACGGGCCGCTCCTTGGCCTCGAGTGGCAGGGAGTTCCATCCCTGAGCGTAGTAGAACGTCTGTGGCAGCAGTCGCCCGATGTTGACCGAGTTCGCCGACGTGAGCATTGCGCGAATCCCGGAACCCGGATTCGCGAGCACGTCCTTCACCATGCGCTGACAGTCGTCGAAGGTTCCCTCGACCTCTACGGGGATCACCCCCTCGCCATCGGTGCCGGTAATCGCGGGGCTTTCGATTTGGTGAAGTTGAACCGGACTCAGCCAATCCTTGGGAAACAGCACCATCGCACGAACGCCCTCGAGCCCGCGAACGGCGTGGGCGACCGCACCTCCGGTGTCACCCGAGGTTGCCACGAGGATGATGACGGGGCCCTCCGAGGGGTCGCGGAGAACCGAGAGCAGACAGGCGAGGAAACGCGCTCCGAAGTCCTTGAAGGAACCCGTCGGCCCGTGAAAAAGCTCCAGGATCCACGTGTCTTCCTCCAGCTCCACGATCGGGGCCGGGAAGTCGAAGGCGGTGGCGACGATGCTCCGAACGGCCTCGGCGCCGATGCTGCGCTCGAACAGCGGCATCGCCAAGCGCTCGGCCAATACGGGGAACTCGACTCCCTCCAACGCGCGAAGCTCCTGGTCGGCGAGCTGCGGAAGGGAGATGGGAAGGTAGAGTCCCCCGTCCGGCGAAGGGTCCTCGAGGACCGCCTGACGAAGGCTGACCTCGTTGTGCGGGGGCCGGGTGGAGATCAACCGCATCAGGATGCGCCTTCGGGGTGTGTGACTACACGTGCGCCCTCAGGCGCGACCCGGGAATAGTAGAGTGTGAACGGGACCCCCGCGCTCGAGCCGAATATGGCGCCCATCCCGGGTCCCACGACCCGGGCCGTGGCTTCGTCTCGACACAGCGCGAACATGGAAGGACCCGCCCCCGAAATCCCGCATCCGATGGCGCCTGCCGCGAGAGCTGCGTCTCGCACGGCCCCGAAGGCCGGGATCGCGGCACGCCGATGGGGCTCTGCGATCCGGTCCTCGAGACAGTCCGACAATAGACTCCAATCCTCGGTGTGGAGTGCGTGGACGAATCCCGCGGTGTTCCCCCACTGGGCGACCGCTTCACCGAGCGGTACCGTGCTCCCGATCGCCGCCCTCCCTTCCTGCGTGCGCATCTCGATGGCGGGGTGGAGCAGGACCACGTGTAACCCCTTCGGAACCGGGAGTCGCAGGACGGGGAAGACCGTCGATGACCGCACCAGCAGGAGTCCCCCGAGTAGAGCCGGCCCCACGTTGTCGAGGTGGGCCCCGCCGGCCGCCACTCGTTCGCCCGCGAGAGCACAAGAAAGCAGGCGCTCCTGGGTCAACTGCGTGTCGAGAAGCCGATCCGCGGCCACGACCGCCGCGACCGCGCTGGCCGCGCTACCCCCCATACCACCGGAAAGCGGAAGACCCTTGTCGATCGTGACTTCCAATCCGTCTGCTCGACCGGAGTCTTGGAGGAGGGCCGCTATGGCGACCGTAGCGGAGTTCCGATCCGGCTCGGTCGGAATGCGGCCTTGATCTCCGGAAATGCTCGAGATCGTCAGCCCGGGCCGGTCCGAAGATTTCACTGTGACGCGGTCTCCAGGGGACTCGAGCGCCAGCCCGAAGATGTCGAATCCGCAGATTACGTTGCCGATCGTCGCCGGGGCAAAGGCCGTGACCGAACGGTCAGGGCTCATGGACCGACTTCCGGAGGCCGTGGGTCACTCGCTCCGCTGCGCCCACGAGGTCGGTCATTAGACCGGAGGCGGTGACCTTGGGACCAGCTCCAGGACCTTGGATGAGGATGGGGTGCTCCGAGTAGCGTTCCGAGCGGATCTCGAGGACGTTCTCGGTCCCGAGGATCCGCGCCGTCGGACGCTCGGCGGGTACCAATTCGAGGCTCACGCTGGCGTCGGACGGATCGATTCTCGCTACGCAGGCCAGGCGGCACCCCTTCTCTCTCGCCTCCCTGCTCCGATCCGAGAACTCCGCATCCAACTCCGAGAGCTCCGCCATGAACGCCTCGACCGAGGGTGCTTCTAGTAGTCGGGCCGAGAGGATCGGTTCGGCACGGACGTCCCCGAGCTCGAGATCGAAGCCTGCGACCCTGCCCAGGATCACGAGCTTCCGGACCACGTCCTTGAGTCCCAGGTCTTCCCTCGGATCCGGCTCGGAGATCCCCCGCTCCTTGGCCTCGGCGACGACTTCGCTGAACGGGCGCCCGCGATTCACCTCGTCGAACAAGAAGGTGAGCGTTCCGGACAGGGCCCCCTCCATCGCCAGAATCTTGTCTCCGCTCCGACGCAGCTCCGCGACGGTGCGCACCATGGGAAGGCCCGCACCGACCGTGGTCTCGTGATGGAGACCGCCACCCCGCTCGGCCGCTTCGCCGATCGCGTGATACGACTCGAGGGAACGCGACATCGGAATCTTGTTCGCAGTCACGACGGCCGCCCCCGAACGGAGATACTCGAGGTACCGGTCCGCGACGACCTCGCTCGCCGTGCAGTCCACCACCACGAGTGGATCGCCCGTGAAGACCGCTTCGAACACATTGTCCGGCGTGTGTTGGCCCGCCTCGAGCAGTTCGCGCCATCGATTCGGATCCAGACCTTCTAGATCTACGACCGCCTTCTGGCTCTGGGAGATTCCGACCAGCACCGGTCGGATACCATGGGGCCCCAGGGCCTCGTCGCCGTGGTCTGCGAGCTGGTCGAGAAACGCACCTCCTACGCTTCCGACCCCGAGAACGAGCAGGCGAACGGGCTGCAATTCTCCAGGAGGGCTGAAGAACGCACGGTGAACGCTTCGGAGCGCCAACCCTTCCTGCTCGGAGTCCACTACCCAGGAGATGTTTCGCTCCGACGAACCCTGTGCGATCGCATGCACGTTGACCTTCGCCGCACCCAGGGTGGAAAAAAGCCGACCCGAGATCCCGGGCGTGTCCCTCATCCCTTCGCCCACCACCGCGAGGATGGAGAAGCTCTGCTCACTCACGAGGTCGCGTAGGAGACCCCCCTCCCGCTCGCGCCGGAACTCCGCCCGGAGCGCCGTGAGCGCCCGGGCCGCGTCGGCGCCAGCCACCGCAAAGGATACGGAGTGCGCACTCGAGTCCTGAGTGAAGAGCAGCGACTCGACATTCGCAACCCCGAGAGCCCGAAAGATACGCTGCGAGGCTTCGGTAACGCCCACCGTCTCTACGCCCTCGACCCGAATCACGGCCACATTTCGAATGGCGGAGATGCCTCGGACGGGCCGGTAGGGATCAGGGGGAGGCGAACCCACCACGAGGGTTCCGGGGAGCGAGGGGTCGAGGGTGCTGCGGATCCTCAGGGGAATCCCCGCCTTCCGGGCGGGTTCGACCGCGGGCGGACACATGACCTTCGCACCGAACTGAGCCAGCTCGAGCAACTCCTCGTAGCCGATCTCGCGGACCGGGGTGGCTTCGGGAACGGCTTGCGGGTCCGCCGTGAGCACTCCATCCACGTCGGTCCATATCTCCACTGCCTCGGCCCCGAGCATCGCGCCCAGCAGGGTGGCCGTGTAGTCGGACGCCCCTCGCCCGAGGGTCGTCGTCTCCCCAGTCGCCGTGGAGCCGATGAAGCCCGTGACCACGGGTACCCCCTCGGTTCCCGGGAGCCCATCCCGGACCTGCTCGCGCGAGACCTCCTGATCGACCCTGGCCGAGCCGAATCGGTCGTCGGTGCGGAGGAGCGTCCGTGCGTCGACGTCTCGAGCCGCAACTCCTTCAGATCGAAGACCGGCGGCGACCAGCATGGACGAGAGGATCTCCCCGAAAGCCAGCATGCGATCACGGGTCCTCATCGTGCACTCCCCCAGGAGCTCCGCGCCTCGCGCCAACCTTCGTAGCTCGTCCAGCGCACTTCCCAAGCGCTGCTCCAGCTGCGGCCGCTCCTCCTCGGGTGCGAGCTCGCTCAGGAGCTCCCGGTGGATCTGTTCGATCCGATCGAGGACCTGCTCGTAGGCCTCGTCCCCCCGGCCGGCGAGGTCGGCCGCATCGACGAGACGGTTGGTTATCCCGCCTACGGCGGACACGACGACCACTGGCACCGCCTCGGCCCGAGCCGCCTTCACCAAGCCCGCGACTCGTCGGATCCGGGACGCGTCTCCCACCGAGGTGCCGCCGAACTTGAGAATTCGAATCTTGCCGTGACTCCGCCTCGCGTCCGGCGACTTTGCCTCCGTCCGATCTGAGGGGATAGGCGGCGCGTTGGGTTCCACTTGAGTCCTCTCGAGTTTTCTTCGCTACGGCGGCACGCTCGCCGCGGAGGTTGGGCGCGGGCGCCGGAAAAAAAAACGACCCCGACCTTGTCAGGGGCCGGGGCGGGCGTCGACTTGCGGTTCGATGCTGGAAACGTCAGCTCACACGCGCGCGCTTTCCCGGCCCGGCCTCCAGATCGTGGAGGTCGAGCCCCGGCACGTCAAACCCGTGGTGTCGAATCGGCCGCTCAGCTTTGTCATGACTGACATTTATCGCCCCGAACCCATGGGGTGTCAAGTGCGGATCGGCCGGTCGGAAGGAGGGTCGCTCGCGGTGCTCCGCTTGTTCGTCCAGCCCCGAAAACCCAACTTGAACCACACCCACCGTTCACCCCACCGAGGCTTCCGAAGCGGATCGAATGACTCCCTGGGTACGTCGGCTGCTCCTGGCCAACGTGGTGGTCTTCTTCATCACGGTGCTCGTCCTTCCCGGTCGAATCGTCAGCCAGCTCGTCCTGATCCCGGCCCTGCTCCCGATTCGTCCATGGACGGTCATCACGTATCAGTTCCTCCACGCGGGCTTCTGGCATCTGTTGTTCAATATGGTCGGGCTTTATTTCTTCGGCCCACGGCTGGAGTCGCGGATCGGGAGCAAGCACTTCCTCCTCCTATATCTACTCAGCGGCGTGGGGGGCGCGGTTCTCTCGGTGTTCACCCCGGGAGCCAGGATTGTAGGAGCCTCGGGGGCGGTGTTCGGGGTGCTGCTCGGATTCGCACGTTACTGGCCCCGGGAGAAGATCTACGTCTATGCGCTCATTCCGGTCGAAGCTCGGGTGCTCGTCATCTTCCTGGCGGTTCTCTCCTTGTGGAGCGGAATCGGCGGCGGCGGGAACATCGCGCACTTCGCGCACCTGGGAGGGTTCGTCGGCGGGTGGATCTATCTCCGGCTCATGGAGCGCAACTCGGCGGCGAGACGGTTCAAGCTACAGGTGGAAGCGACCACGGCCGGCAGACCGAAGGGTCGTGATCTGCGGCGGTGGGAGGAGGTGGATCGGGCTGGACTCCACCCCATCAACCGGGACGAGTACGATCGAGTCCTACAGAAGGCGCGGGATCAGGGAGTCCCTGCGCTCACGCCGCAGGAGCGCGCTTTCATGGAACGGTTCGTCCGGGGCTAGCCCACATCACGTCTCGTCGGCTCTCGGTGGCCTGCGCAGCTTCTTCTTCCGCGAGCGACGTCTTTTGTCGTCCAGTCTGGCGCGCTTCTCCCTGGCGGGCACCCGGGTTCGAACGCGCCTCGGCCTTGGCTTGTCCCGCTCCAGGAGGCGCTCGCGAAGGCGCTCCAATGCGACGGACTTGTTGCGGTGCTGACTGCGTTCCTCTCTCGCCGTCACTACGACCCCGGTCGGTAGATGGGTCAGCCGGACCCCCGACTCGGTAGTGTTCTGATGCTGGCCGCCCTTTCCGCCGGCGCGGAACGTGTCGACCCGGCACTCGGCGAGGAGCTCTTCGTCTGACGACATCGGTTTCGCAAGATGGGAACGACCGGTGCTCGATGGACCATCAGAAGGTATGGAAGCAGTGGCGCTTTCGGAACGCAGGGGTCTTCTTCCGGGAGTGGATCCAGGGGGGCCGCTGGATTAGACTCCTGTGGTTCCGCGGCAAGGGACACGAGTGGAGTAGGGAGGTGAGATGGCGGACAGCCGACTCGGGCCGGCGGACTGGGGCCCAGGCGCCAGGTTTCTGGTCGTGCTGGCCAGTGCCGTCGTGGTCGTGGCAGGGCTTCGAGCGGGGGCCCCGTTCCTGCTTCCGTTCTTCCTCGCGTTCTTCCTCGCGATCCTCTCGATCCCGATCATGGTCTGGCTGCAGCGGCGGGGGGTTCCTCCTCCGCTTGCGATCTTCCTGGCCGTGCTCGTCGATATCGGAGTGCTGGCGGTGGTCGTGCTCCTCGCGAGCCAGTCCGTCGCCGACTTCCAGGAGCGTCTTCCACGTTACGCCGCCCGACTGCAGACGCTGTTCGATTCCTGGGTCGCCGCTCTCCAAGAGCGCGGCGTTCCCGCGAATCAGTATCTATCCGACGAGTTCATCAGCGCGAACGCGATCATGGACTTCGTGGGAGGGCTTCTGGGGCGGGTTGCCGTCTTCCTGTCGAACACCCTGATCGTCATCCTCGTCATGGTCTTCATCCTCGCCGAGGCGACCATCTTTCCAAAGAAGTTCCAAGTGATCCTGGGCGAGGCGGACGTGGAAATGGGAAGGTTCCACAAGATCACCGGAGAGGTCCTGGAATACCTGGCGATCAAGACCCTGGTCAGCCTCGCGACCGGCGTCTGTATCGGGAGCTGGGCCTGGATCATGGGTTTGGACTTCCCCATCCTTCTGGGGCTCATCGGCTTCGTGCTGAACTACGTGCCGACCATCGGTTCGATCATCGCCGCCGTCCCGGCCATCCTGCTCGCCCTGATCCAGTTCGGTGGCGTGGGACCGGCCCTCTTGGTCACGCTGGGTTATATGGTCATCAACGTGGTCTTCGGAAACTTGATCGAGCCGCACATGCTGGGTCGAAGGTTGGGTCTGTCCACTCTCGTGGTCATCCTCTCCCTGATCTTCTGGGCGTGGGCGTGGGGTCCCGTGGGAGCGCTGCTGGCGGTGCCTCTGACGATGGTGGTGAAGATCATGCTCGAGAACACACAGGATCTTCGTTGGGTCGCCGTGCTCTTGGACAAGTCGGCTCCCGAGCCGGCCATCACGACTCCAGCTCCGGTCGACTTCGATGAGCCGACAGGTTGAATCCATGATCCAAGCGCTCTTCCCTCATCTTCCAGATTCGTCGCGACTTTGGGTGTATGGCGTGGGAAGACCACTCACGGAAGACGAGGAGTCCGATCTGCTGGCAAGGGTCGACACGTTCCTCGACGGGTGGAAGGCGCACGGCCACCCTCTGGCCGCGGCTCGGGAGTGGCTCTACGGCCGCTTCCTCTTGGTGGGTGTGGACGACGGTGTGACACCGCCGTCTGGATGCTCGATCGACGCACTCGTTAGGATTCTCCGCTCCATGGAGTCGGATCTCGAGACGGAGATAGTCGGAGGCGCAGCCGTCTGGTACGCGGACGGCGAGGGGCACGTCGAGCGTGTATCCCGCGCGGAGTTCAAGGAGCGCGCGGAGAGCGGGCTCGTATCGGAAGAGACCACTGTTTTCGACCCGTCAATCACCCGGGTGGGGGAGCTCCGCGCCGGGGAGTGGGAACGGCCGGCGGGCGACGGGTGGCATCGGAAGTACCTGAGTCCTCGCTCGAACGCTCTCTGAGAAGCGTGGACAGATAGCGGACCGCCTCGGTCTCTGCCCAGAACGTGGGTCTCCAGGGTGCTCCGTCCTCGACGAATCCCACGTGTCCTCCCCGAGGTTGGAAAGACGCTCGCAACCACGGGGACTCTGCCGCCTCCGCATGCGGGACCGCATCGCGAGGCAGAAACGGATCGTCGATCGCGTGAATCATCAGGGTGGGGACGCGAATCGCACCGAGGACGGGCTTCGAGGAGGCCATTCGGTAGTAGACGTCGGCGTTCGGAAACCCGTGCAGAGGCGCCGTAGCGGCATCGTCGAATTCCCGAAGCGTCCGGGCCGTCAGGATTCGCTCCAAGTCGACCACCCCCCGAAGCAGTCCACCCTTCAGGCGGGCCTTCTCCTGCAGCGACCTCAGGAAATAACGGGTGTAGATGCGCCCCATCCACCCGCTCTCCAGCATGCGCGACCCCTCGTTGAGGTCGTAGGGGACCGATATGGCCACGGCCGCCGAGAGCCGGTCGAGGCCCGCGCTTCCCAGCTCGCCGAGGTGGCGAAGGAGCACGTTTCCCCCGAGGGAGAACCCCAGCGCACCCAGGGGTCGACCGGGGTGCCGATTCCGGAGCACATCCAGGACGTGCGAGAGATCCTCGGTGTCTCCGGAGTGGTAGAACCGGGCACGACGGTTGGGCACGCCCGAGCATGAGCGGAAATTCATTCCGATCGCCCTCATTCCGGCCCGAGTCAGCGCGTCCATGGTGACCCTCACGTAGGGACGACGCGTGGAGCCCTCGAGGCCGTGCAGAATCAGCACCACCGGTGCTTCGGAATCCGGATCCGGTCCGAGGTCGAGGTCTACGAAGTCGTCGTCCGGCGTCTCCAGTCGGAGTCGCTCCACCGGCAGGGCCGGGTCCCCTCTGAGGAACTTCCCGGCCAGGGTCTGAAGGTGCGCTCCTGGAAGCCAGCGCGCCGGACGGAACGGACGCGTCCGAAACGTGAGGTGGGCCGAAGGTGGGGACCCGCCCATCCGATCTGTCCGCTCCAAGTGACCGTCCTTGTTCGTGGCCCGGGGTTGACCGAGAATACCCCCGGTCCTGTTGCCAGCCAACCTCCTCGATTCGACAGGCTCCAGATGACGTTCTGCGCACGAGTGGTGCCACGACTCCTCCTGGTCGCCCTCGTAGCCACGGGCTGTGGGAGCTCGATCGCCGGTGACTCGCTGGCCATTCCCACCCCGCAGCTCCCTCCATCGGATGGCCTGCTCGGCAATCCCGAGCTCCAAGCGCTCGTCGATCTCCAGACTGCACGCGACGGGGCGGCGCTCCAAGAGCGGCTCTCGAGCTCCGAGTCGGCGATTCGGGCCCGGGCTGCGCTGGCTCTGGCGTCCGTCCAGGATCCCACCGCGTTCGACCCGCTGGTGGAGCGCCTTACCGACGCCGACCCCGACGTGAGACGGAACGCGGCTTTCGCGCTGGGCCAGCTCGCACTCGACGATGGCGGCCTCGTTCTCCTTCGGGCACTCTCGGCGGAGTCGGATCAGGATGTGCGGGCCCGGCTCATCGATGCGCTGGGGAAGAGAGGTGGGCTCGACGTCATAGCCGAGCTACTGACGATGTCCCGTCCGAACGAAGAGCCCGCTCATACGTTGGCTCTATCCCGCGCTGCCCTTCGGGAGGTCAGGCCTCCCGGTGTGATCGAGGTTCTGGTGGAGCGACTGAACCATCCGAACCCGGAGGTGAGGGCGAGGAGCGCCTACTACTTCGGCCGAGCGGGAAGCCCGAGCGCGTGGTCTCCGTTCGCGCCGCAGGTCCGAGCCGTACTCGACGCGTATCCGGTTACTGAGGCCTCGGCGATGGATCTATTGGCGGGATTTGGACGTTTGGGAGAGGTCGAGGAAGACGCCGGTCGGATCTCCCGATGGATGATCGACGCGACCGACTGGCGAACTCGTCACAACGCCGCCCGCGCGGTCATGAGTCCCCGATGGCTCGAGAGTCCTTCGATTCAAGAGGCGCTCCTGGTGGCGCTGGACGATGCCTCGGAGCACGTGCGCGTCGCCGCGGCGGGATCGATCGGACTCCTCATCTGGAGCTCCGAGGAGCACCTGGAGCGGGCGCGGGGATGGATTCAGGGTCCGGCGGAGAACTGGCGTGTACAGGCGATCTTCGCTCCCATACTGGCCGCCCTGGGCTCGGGAGATCTGGTCTTGGCCTGGACCACCCGCATGGCGGATTATCACCCGGTGGCTACCGCTCGAGGGATCCAGGCCCTTGGGGCTGTAGACACGTCCGAGGCGATCGAGCTGTTCTTCGACCTGGCCGATCACCCCGATCCGCTCGTCAGAGCCGCAGCCATCTCGACCCTGGCCCAGCGGCGCGCGCGGGGAGTCGTCGGGGACGAGCCGATCGAGCGGTTCTACGAGCTGTTCGCCCGCGCTCTCGAAGATCCCGAGAACCTGCCCGTGGCCCGGGCTGCCGTCGCTCTCTCCCATCCCGACTTCGCTGCGCTGGGCGCGGAGTCCGCGCTGGAGCGAGCCTTCCTCGACCGGCGAGCGCAGGGGGATGCGAATGTGCTCGTCCCGATCCTCGAATCGTCCGGGTCGTCGTCGCTTCCGCTGCTGCGAGAAGTGGTGGAGGAGGACGGGCTGCTGCTCCGCGAAGCTGCCGCGCGCGCTCTCGATCGATTGACCGGAGAGCAGGTGCCTCTCGGCGGAGGGGAGGTTTCCTTTCCAAGGCGGACAATCGACTGGCCCGCGCTCGAGGCGCTCGGGACCTCACCCAGGATCCGAATCGAGACGGATCAGGGGTCGATGACGCTGCGGCTCTATCCCGAGCAAGCGCCCTTGTCCGTGCAGAACTTCGTGGAGCAGGTGACCCGCGGTGAACACGACGGAACGAGGTTTCACCGCGTGGTCTCGAACTTCGTGGCGCAGGCTGGCGACTTTGGACTCGGCGATGGGGGCGGGACCACGGGATACCGGATCCGCAGCGAGTTCACCCAGCTGCCGTTCCAGAGGGGTGTCATCGCGATGGCGTCGGCCGGCAAGGACACCGAAGGCTCCCAATACTACCTGACGCATTCGATGCAGCCACACCTAGAAGGGGGCTACACCTCGTTCGGATGGATCGAAGACGGCGCGGCCGTCCTCGATCGAATCCAGCAGGGTGATCAGGTCCTACGGATGACTCTGCTGGATTGATCTCCCGACCCGCTCTCTAGCGCTCTGGAGCTTCGAGGCGTCCCCTCTGGCGCACGGCTCTTCTCTCCTGGGAAGGCGTCTCACTGATCGCCCATTCTCACGAGAGGTTTCCCAGGGTTAACACCGTTACAAGTTTCTTCGCAAATGGGGCTTGAGTCTATTCTTTGCTTTGTTTACACTGTTCACTATGAAAGATACCAGGAAGCGAATTCTCGACTGCGCCTGCGATCTGTATCTGCGCGCCGGCTTCGACGGGTTTTCCATGCGAAAGCTGGCCCGCGACGTGGGCGTAACGGCCCCTGCGCTTTACCGGCACTTCGACAACCGGGAGGAAGTCCTGCTCGATGTCTTGGGCGAGGCACACGACGAGCTCTTTCGCACGCTCTCGCGAGCCCTCTCGGGGGCCACCCCACTCGAGCGTTTCGAGATGGCTGGCGATGCCTACATGGACTTCGCTCTCGAGCACCCGCGGTACTTCCAGATGATCCACGCGTTCACCGAGTTCATGGGATGCGAGGACGTTCCCCCGGAGCTGGCCCGACGTACGGGAGCGATCCATCAGTTCTGGGACGATCGAGTGCGGGAGTGCATCGCGGCGGGGATCCTACGTGAAGAGCAACCGCAGCGGATCGGGCTGACCCTGTGGTCGCACGCGTACGGACTACTCTCGCTCTATTCGAGGCGGATGCTGGTAATCCCGGAGGAGGTCTTCCGATCCGAGTTCAGGGCTTCGTCGCGCCGAATGCTGCTCGGTCTGGGAACCCCGGAGTACGCGGAGCTGATCGCGAACAGCGTGAAGACCGCGGATGAGCGCTGGGACGGCGCGATGATGGCGGTGGACCCGGCGGCGGCGGACTGAAACTCACCTCTGCGTCGCTCGTAGGGTGGCGCGGATGAAACTGGATGACGGAGCGAGACCGATGAGATTCATGGGTCGGATGACAGCGGGATGGATCGCGATCATGCTCGTGCTTCCCATCGCGGCGTGGTCGCAGTCGACAGAGGCGGGACGGGGAGGAGCCTCGCCCGGGCAAGAAGACGAGCTCACCCTGACGCTGGACGAGGCTCTCCTGATCGGGCTCGAGGGCAATCGTGATCTGGAACGCGCTCGGCTCGCGCTGGAACAGGCCGAGGGTCAGGTGGCGGAGGCATGGTCGAGCGTGTACCCGAGCATCGACCTGAGTACCTCCTACACGCGGAATCTGACTCCGTCCGTCTCCTTCCTCCCCGCGATCATCTTCGACCCGAATGCGCAGGAGGGCGAGCTCATCCAGGTGCAGTTCGGAGCGGAGAACGTCTGGAGCGGCAACATCTCGCTCGAGCAGCCGTTGTTCCGGGCCTCGGCGTTCATCGGCGTGGGGGCGGCGGGCCGCTTCGAGAGCCTGCAGCTCGAGACCGTCCGCGGCGTGGAGCACGAGGTCGTCACCCGGATTCGACTCCTCTTCTACGACCTGCTCCTGGCGCAGGAACAGGCGGGCCTGATCGAGCGCTCGGTCGAGCGGGTGGTGCAGTCCCTGGAGGAGACCCGCGCCCTGAATCGGGCAGGGTTGTCTTCGGACTACGACGTGCTTCGGCTCGAAGTGGAGCTGGCCAACCTGGAGCCGGACCTTAGAAGGGCCGAGAACGAGTTCAGGAGGATGCAGCGTGAGTTGGTGACGGAACTGGATCTCGACGAGGGCACGTCCCTCGCCGTGGTGGGGACGCTGGCCGACCTGAACCTGGACGATCCGTCCGACAACGAGCCGGCGAATGCGCGTCTGCTCGCCCTGATGGGTGTGGATCTCGACGGCGAGGTTGGCCAGGCCCGTTCACAGGCCCTCATCCAGCAGGCGAGAATCGCGAATTCGATGATTCAGCAGGCGGAGCTCAACACGGAGCTGCGCGGGACCGAGCTGCAGCTGGAGCGAGCCGAGTACCTACCGGAGGTGTCGCTCTTCGCAGGGTACGATGTCCAGGCGCAGCAGGACGGGAGCCCTGTGTTCTTCGGCAGAAGTGGACAGCGCGGGTATGGCAGGAACGTCGGTCTCAGGGTCTCGTTGCCCATCTTCACCGGTTTTCGACGAAACGCCCGAATCGATCAGATGCAGGCACAGCTCCGGGCGGCCCGGGTGGAGCTGGATCTGGCCGAGGATCAGCTGGATGACCAGCTTCTGAGCCTTCTCGAGCGAGTCGAGGAATCCAGGCTCCGGGCGCGATCCCAGGGCCTGGCAGTCCAGCAGGCGCAGCGGGGATTCGAGATCGCGAGCGCACAGTACCGAGAAGGCCTGGGTAGCCAGCTCGAGTTGACCGACGCCGAGGTCGCGCTCCGACAAAGCGAGTTCAACTACGCGGAGTCGGTGTTCGACTATCTGTCTGCCCGGGCGCAGATCGATCAGCTCGTGGGACAGGTTCCGATTCCGGTAGGAAGCTGAGCAGGCTCGGCGCGAACGCTCGAAAGAGGGAGGAGTAACGCGTGACCACAGAGAGAAAGGGGATCGATTCGATGTCCATAGATCGGAAGCTCTTGACGCTCGCAACGGCGTTGGCTGTGGTCGGTTGTGGCGACACGGCCGCCCAAGGCGCGGGGGCCGAGAACGGCGAGGAGTTTCAGCGCGTCATCAACGTCGAGGTGCAGCCTCTGTCCACCATGGACTTCCGGGAGCAAGTACAGCTCACGGGCACGGTTCGGGCGAACCGGGACGTCATCGTGTCGGCGGAGGAATCGGGCGTGATCCGTGAGGTTCTGATCGCCGAGGGCGCCTCCGTCCGGGAGGGCCAAGCGCTGTTGCGAATCGACGACACCATTCTGCAGGCCCAGGTCGATGAGGCCGAGGCGCGTGCCGGTCTCGCTCGGGAGACGTGGGAGCGGCGCAGACGGCTCTTCGAGGAGGACGGCGTAGGCTCGGAGCTCGCCTATCTCGAGGCCCGTTACCAGGCGGAGCAGGCGACCGCCGTGCTGGCCACGCTGAACGAAAGGCTCGCTCGGACGGTCGTTCGCGCCCCGATCGGCGGCATCCTCGAGCGCCGCGAGGTCGAGCTGGGCACCATGGTCTCTCCCGGAACTCCGGTGGCGCGGATCGTCCAAGTCGACCCGGTGAAGGTTGTGGGTGGTGTTCCCGAGCGCTACGCCGCGGACGTGCGCACTGGCGCGGAGGCCGTCGTGCGATTCGATGTTCTCCAAGGACAGGAGTACTCCGGGAGAGTCGGCTACGTCGGGGCGACCGTAAACCCACGAAACCGGACGTTCGAGGCCGAGCTGGTGCTGTCCAATCCGGGGCTGGTGATCAAGCCCGAGATGGTCGCCAATATCCAGATTCTACGGCGGACGGTCGCGGACGCGATCGTCGTACCGCAGGACGCGCTCGTCCGGGTGGAGGAGGGCTTCTTGGCGTTCGTGGTCGATGTCGACGAGTCGGGCGCCGAGGTC
>JAHEKL010000275.1 GCA_024638345.1 Gammaproteobacteria bacterium
TACCACGACCACCTCGATCGATTCCGCGAGCAATCGCTCGGACACCGAGAGAAGCCTGCCAAAACCGGTCGGCATCGCCTCCATCGTCGCCGTTTCCCTTGCGACGATCTGTCGCACGGACTCGATCCTCTCTTCGTCTCCCAACAAGCGACCGAGACGTAGCCTCAGTTCCGCGGCCAAAGCCGTTCCCGATGGCATCGGGCTGTCGGTAACCTCCCGGGGCCGGATCACCAGGCTCTCACCGTCCGACGGCGTGTCGTAAAGCAAACCGTCCTCGGCGCTGCGAAACCGCGATTCGACTTCTTCATCGAGCTTCACGGCCTCGGCCAGCCATCGCGTGTCGAGCGTGGCCTCGTGCAGGCTGAGGAGAGCGTTTCCGAGACCCGCGACGTCGTCCAGGAATCCGGGGATCTTCGCTTGGCCGGAGGTGATCTGATGCAGGAGAAGGCCGGAAGGTCGCAGCACGCTCAGCAGCCAGGCGGCACCCCGGGCCGCGGCGTCCACGTATCGAGGCTCAGCGAGGGCGGCGCCCGCTTCGGCAAGTGTACGGAGCGCGAGGCCGTTCCAGGAGGCGATGATCTTCTCGTCCCGCAACGGTAGCTCTCGTTCCCTCCGAGCCTCCGCGAGCGCTCGCCGGCTCCGCCGCAGGATCTGGTCGAGCTCCTCTCGCGAAATCCCCTCGCGTCGAGCGATGGCATCGAGATCGTGCGGTAGATGAAGGATGCTCTTCCCCTCGAAATTGCCTCCACGGGACACGTCGTACGAGCGACAGAACAGACCCGCCTCCGGCTCGGGAAGATGCTTCTCGACCTCTTCCGGAGACCAGACGTAGTAACGACCCTCCTCCCCCTCGGAATCCGCGTCCCGGGCCGCATAGAACCCGCCCTCGGGTGATCGGAAGTCGTCGAGGAGGTCGTCCAAGACCTCGCGGCAGACCAGGGCGAAGTCCTCCTCTTGCGTGAGTTGAAAGGCCCGGAGGTACGCGGAGGCCAGCAGCGCGTTGTCGTACAGCATCTTTTCGAAGTGCGGGACCAGCCAACGCTCGTCGACGGAGTAGCGGTGGAAGCCACCGCCCAGCTGGTCACGGATACCCCCCCTCGCCATCTGGCGGAGAGTGAGCGTGGCGGCATCCAGCGCCGCCCGTTCGGCGCTCGTCGCGTAGTGCTGAAGGAGGAACTCCACGACCACCGGCTGGGGGAACTTGGGTGCTCGACCGAACCCACCGTGCACGGGGTCCAAGGAGCGGAGCAGGTTGCGGCTTGCTCGTGTCGGAACGGCCGGATCGGGGAAGCGGCCTGGGTCGGCGTCACCGAGCGGCCCGAGGTTGGAGCGAAGCAGCGCCGCTCGGATCTGCTCCGCCGCGCTCCGCACGTCCTCTCGTCGGTCGTCCCAGGCGTTCCGTGTAGCCTCGAGCACTTGCCGAAAAGAGGGCATGCCGTGCCGAGGCTCGGGAGGGTAGTAGGTGCCTCCGTAGAACGGCTCACCCGTCGGGGTCAGGAACACGGTCAGCGGCCAGCCTCCCCTACCGGTCAGAGCCTGAACCGCCCTCATGTAGATGGTGTCGACGTCCGGGCGCTCCTCTCGATCCACCTTCACGTTCACGAACCCCTCGTTCATGATTCGCGCCGTCTCGGGATCTTCGAAGGACTCCCGCTCCATGACGTGGCACCAGTGGCACGCAGAGTATCCGATGGAAAGGAGGATGGGCCGGTCCTCCGCGACCGCCCTCGCGCGAGCCTCTTCGCCCCAAGGGTACCAATCGACGGGATTGCGCCGGTGCTGCCGGAGGTATGGGCTCGTCTCTGAATCGAGCCGGTTGGTCGACGATCCGTCGCCGGTCTCCGCCTTGCTCACGCGGAGTTGGCTCGGACGTGGATCAAGAGCCAGACCCAGTCGCGTGAAGCTCGTGCCCGGGTAGAAGCAGCTCGTCCTCACTGAAGCGTCGTGCTCCGGGCTCTCCGTCCAGCTGCACGAGATAGCGGTCGGGCACCGAGTCGTCGTGCCGAAGAACGATTCCAGCACGCCCGACCGTGTCGGGGTCCATCGGCAAGCGCCCCCGCCGGATCACGACGCGGGTGCCTTCGGGATAGCGATGGACTTGGACCATGTGAACGAGGACACCTGATCGGGAGGGAGGGAGAGCGCGACGCGTCTGGTCAGGGCGCCGACGCTAGATCGGGGATTTGGACCCCCTTTGCGATCTGTTTCAAGACGAAACGGGCCACCTCCTCGGGGGTGGCGGAACCCTCGCGAGCGACGATCCGCGCTACGCCGATGCGCCTTCCGTCCGAGCAGACCAGACTCAGATAGGCCGCAGGGAGACGACGGTTCTCGTCCGGACTCTGCTGCCAGGGCTCTGGAGCGCTGATCTCCTCGGCGATCTCGCCGTCATCGACCGAAACACCCACGACCGCGACGCGAACGTCGCCCGTCCGAAGCGAGTCGCTGATACCGTCCACCTCTGAATCGACGACCGGAATGGTGGCGAGAAACGAGGGTATGCCTTTCACGAGCAGGCCGAGCGATAGCGCCACGTGCCCTCCCGATCCGATGTCCCGCTCGTTTCCTGAACGGTCCACCGAGTGGAGGACTGGGTACTTCGGGCTTACGAAGGCATTGAGCTCGGCCATTGTGCTCCGTCGGGTCGACCGGAATCGCCACGCTTCAAGTAGAAGGCGCCACGGTGCTACATTGCTACCTACACTTACCCCAGTTCCAGCGTGGGGTCCCCGCGATGCCGCGTTGACGAGCTGCAGCCAGCTCAGCCGGGGGACGATCGGATGAGAATCCATCGATCCATGTTCCGCCTGATCCTTCGCAGACCGTGGATGCTTCCGGACCTGATCCTCCTAGCTTGGGTCACCCGGGCCCGAGACTGGTACCGACGCCCGCCGTTCCTGCCCCTGCCACCCGACTCATATCTGCGTTGGCGAATGGAGACCGCCTACGGAGACGGGGATGCGGAGCCTACGGTCTCCGAAGTGGCTCGCTATCTTTCCTGGGCGAGACGCATGCGTCGAAGATCCTGAGCCCGGAGGTATCGGATGCTTGGACGACTCTTGTTTCTACTCCTGATCATCGGCGGGCTCGTAGCGTACTTTCCCGATTCCAGAGCGGTCGCCCTGGACTTGATCCAGCCCGTACTCCGACCCGGTTACACATGGATGACCCGTCAAGAGCTCCGTCAAATGGCACGAGATCTGGACATCTTTCTGGAGGGCCAGGGGAACACGCCGCTTCGACGCGGCGAGTTCGACGGTTGGCTCGATGAGCGCTACCCGCAGGAGCAGTCGAGAGTGGACTCGTGGGGGACCCGGTACCGAGCCGAAATCACGCGCTCGGAAATCCGCGTGAGCTCAGCCGGTCCCGATCGAAGCTTCGACACCGAGGACGACCTCAGCTGGGAGGAATCGAGGGATTGAGGTCTTTTGGAAGCCTCGCTCCTCCGAGGCCTCGGTCTTGTCCGGGGCGACGCTCACCTCTTCCATGATACAGATCGGGCTCACCGGAAACGTGGCGTCCGGCAAGTCGACCGTTGCAGAGGTGTGGGCCGCCGAGGGGGTTCCGGTGGTGAGCG
>JAHEKL010000276.1 GCA_024638345.1 Gammaproteobacteria bacterium
CGAGCACTCCGAGCGCCAGAGCCCCCCAGCGGATCGCCTTCAGTGACATCAATCCTCCACGATAAAACGAAACAGCCCGACCCCGGCAGCCAACGCCAATAGGGTAAAGGCTCCGAGCAGCCTCAAATTGCCATAGACCCCGGCGGCAGGAAAGCCCGCCAGCAGGGTCGTGGTGGACGATACCCCGAAAACGACCAGGGGAACCAACAGCGGAAAGAGTAGAACCGGAAGCAGGGTCTCTCCCATTCGGGTTCCCGCCGTGATTCCGCTGAACAACGTTCCCAGTGCGACGAAGCCTACGGTGCCAATGATGAGCACGGCAAACAAAGCCAGCCAGCTTACGGAGGCTTCCAGTTGAAAGAAGAGCGCGATCACGAAGACGGTGAGCGCGACCACGACCGTCAGGAGGACGCAGTTGGCCAGTACTTTTCCCAGGTACAGGGCGTCGCGTGGCACCGGAGCGACCAAGAGCCCCTCGATGGCCCCTTCCTCCTTCTCCAGCTCGAAAGTCCGACCCAACCCGAGCAGCCCTCCCAGAACCACGATCATCCAGATCAGTCCGGAAGCAATCTCTCTCGGGTGCACGACCGTCCGATCCACCGCGTAGTTGAACAGCACTGCCGTAAGCACCACGAAGGCCCCCATCGCCGCGAATCGCTCACGGGTCCGGAGCTCGACCCGAAGGTCCTTCGCTGCCATGGCCCACACTTGTCTCAGGTATCGGTTCACGAGGCCGGCGTTCCTTCCTCAACCCGCTCCCGGTAGAACTTCTCTTCATCACCGGTCGGGATCTCGGCCCGGTTCCCGAGGAAGACGAATCGGCCCTCCGTCTGGATGGCCACCCGGTCCGCCAGGCTGAGACCCTCCGACAGGTTGTGCGTGACGAGGATCACGGTGCGCCGGCCGTCCTTGAGCCGTACGAGGACCTCCCGGAGAAGCGACGATGCGTGGACGTCGAGGCCGGTGAAGGGCTCATCGAGGAGGACGAGCGAGGGATCGTGGAGGAGCGTCCGTGCCAGCGCCAAGCGTTGGCGCATCCCGCGGGAGAACCCCTGCACTCGGCGATCGGCCGCCGGCCTCAACCCGACCTCGGCGAGCCGGGCTTCGACCAGTGCGTGCAGGTCGGGCAGATCGTACAGGCGGCCGTAGAACGAGAGGTTCTCACGCGCGGTCAATGCGCCGTAGAGGAAGGTACGGTGCGAGAGCACGCCGATCTGTCGCCGCCACTCCGTTTCCGCCGGGTTACGACGCTCGGCGTTGAGCCAGATCTCGCCGGAGTGCGGCTTGAGTGACCCTCCGAGAAGCCCGAGCAACGTGGTCTTCCCTGCCCCATTTGGCCCTAGCACGGTGAGGAGGTCTCCCTCGGAGAGACCGAAAGAGATCCCGTCCACGGCCCGGATCGGACCGTATCGTCGGACCAGGTCCCGGGCCTCCAGAAGGTGCGTCAACCCCTAGACACTCCCGGGAGCGCTCTCGAGGACGGGCAGCGCGGATCCGCAGTCGCCACAGAACCGGCTGCCCCGTGGGTTCGGGTGACCGCACTGCGGACACACCGTCCCCTCGCGAATGGACGCGCGGAGCGCGGCGATCTCCGCCTCGAGGTCAGCCGGCGGGGCGGCGTCGGTCCCGGTCCCCGTCTGACGGTCGGCCCACTCCGCTTCTTCCTCGTCGATCGCCTGGAGCGCCTCCGACGAGATTTCCCGTTTCATCCGGCGGTAATCCACTTCGTCGAGCTTGCCCGCATGGAAGTCGTACTCTACGTCCCGCAGCGCGAGCAGGGCCACATTGCGACGATGCTGTGCTTCGGTGAGCTCGCCCTCGTCCCACTCCATGGACGCCTCGCGCCCCGAAATGATCGGGTACAACACGAAGAAGACCGCCGCGAGGGCGAGAAGTACTCCGGGGATGAGCGCGCTCATCCGACCGTCGCGGGCGCGCTCGTGATCGAGTCCGGGGTGGAGGTTGGGCTCTCCGCTTCGGTGCCGGAGCCGATCTGTCGGCGGCGGGTCGGGATCCCCGCCCCCGGCCAGAGACCGATCATCGCACCCGCAGCGATGATCAGACCTCCGTACCAGATCCACGGAACCAGGGGATTGACGAGCACCTGGAAGGTCGCCTGCTGGAACTGCGGCTCGTTGCTCCCGAGCAGCACCTCGTCGTCGACCGTCGCCAGGATCACGTAGAGATCCTCGACCAGCGTCGAGCGGATGCCCACCTGGCTGATCGGCTGCGGCGGTGTGACAGCCAACACCAACTGGCGCTCCGCAGTGATCGATCCGATGTCCACACCGTCCTTTTGGACGGAGAAGAGGGCGATGACCTGGCGCATGCTCGGAACGAGCGTCGTGGAGAGTCCCTGATAGGTGAGCGTGTACTCGTGGCCGAAGGGGGATTCGATCGAGATCGACTCGCCCGGAGTCATGCTCTGGCGCACCTCTCGGTTGAACGCCGTTCCAGCGAATCCCATGAACATGATCACCACGCCCACGTGGACGATGTAGCCACCCCATCGGCGGCGATTGCGCCTCACGAGGTGCACGAAAGCGGTGAAAGGATTCTCCTCCTCGATACGGGCCCGGGCCCGAGTGCCCTTCCAGAACTCGACCACGATGATCGTCAGGACGAAGGCGCCGAGGGAGAACGTCAGCAGAGCATACAGATGTCGCACGCCCGCTGAGAACAGGATGGCGAGCGCCGACACGAAGACGGCGACCGGGAACACGAAATTGCGCCTGAGATTCCGTGCGCTCGCCCTGCGCCAAGCGATGACGGGCCCGATTCCCATGAGCGCCAGAAGGATCAGGCCGATCGGGATGTTGACCTGATTGAAGAACGGCGGTCCGACCGAAACCTTCGACCCCGTCAGCCCCTCCGTGAGGAGCGGGAACATCGTCCCCCAGATCACGGCGAAGGTCACACCGAGGAGGACCAGATTATTCAATAGGAACGCGGACTCGCGTGAGAGCATCGACTCGAACTGCCGATCACTGGAGAGAAGCGGAAGCCTCCAGATGATCAGCACGAGCGCGGCGCCTCCGGTAACGCCGAGACATCCGAGGAAGATCCAGGCGATGGTGAGGTTCTGCGCGAACGAGTGAACCGACTCGATCAGACCGGAGCGCGTGAGGAAGGTCGCGAAGATCGTCATCAGGAAGGTGAGGACGACCAGACCCATGTTCCAGACCTTCAGCATCCCCCGGCTTTCCTGGATCATCACCGAGTGCAGGAACGCGGTGGCCACCAGCCATGGGAGCAGAGAGGCGTTCTCCACGGGATCCCAGAACCAGAATCCCCCCCACCCGAGCTCCTCGTAGGCCCATCGCATCCCGAAGATGATCGCCAGCGTCAGGAAGAACCAGCTCGTCAGGATCCACTTGCGCGTCGCCTGTATCCATCGGGCATCCAGACGCCCGACCATCAGCGCGCTCATGGCGAACGCGAAGGGTACATTGAACGACGTGAATCCGAGATACATGGTCGGAGGGTGGATCGTCATCCAGTAATTCTGGAGCTGCGGGTTGAGCCCTCTTCCCTCCGTCGGGCTGAATCCCAGCTGCTCGAA
>JAHEKL010000277.1 GCA_024638345.1 Gammaproteobacteria bacterium
AGGCCTCGAGCACGGGCTTCATCGGACTCGTGGACGGCAGTCGCGGACTCCACCAGGCGACTGAGGAGAAGGGCGTGACGGTTTCCTTCTTCACGGCTGACGTCGACGCGTGGTTCGAGCGGCCCGATCCGGTCACCGGGCGGCGCCGCTCACGGTTGCTCGAGAGCGTCGGCTACGAGAGCGACTAGGCCGACCCCGACCCCGGCGGGGGTTCACGCTCGGTGGTGAGCGGATTGGTGGTCGGAGCGCGGTAGGAACCGATCCACTCTTCCTTCCATGTGCGGTCGAACTGCGCGGAATTGCAGCTCGGGTGGTAGATCGCCATCAGTTCCTCGGTGATGCGCTCCCTGTGGGACGGCAACCCACCGGGAATGACGTAGGTGGCGATCCAGAGATTCCACTTGCCACCGGCGCGGTCGATCCAACGGTCGGCGTGAGGGTGTTCGAACGGCAGCCCCGCTTCTGAGAGCTCGTCGGCGTGCCCCAAGTAGATCACCTCGAACCGCTGGCTTCCGGGATCTGGGCGGGTCAGGATGGCAAACAGTCCCGGGTCGGGCGGGCTGTGAAAGCCACCGAGAACCCGCGGGCCCTCGAAGGGATAGCCGCCCAACGAACCGAGCCGGATCATCCGTACTCCTCGAGCTCGCTCTCCTCGCTCACGGACTCGGCCCAAGCGACCGGCCAAGGCGGAAGCCCGGCTCGGGCTGCGGCATCGGTGAACACACCGATGGCGGTTTCGACGGCTTCATCGGATGTCGCTGCTTCGATGACCAGCTGCGCCGAGTAGCTGGTGGTTCCGATGCCGCTGGCGATGCCGCTCCAATGGGCGACAGCATCCGCCAACTCCACGATCTCCTCACGTTCCATGATCCGGTCTCCGTCCGACCGCAGCGAGATGCTCCAACGCACCCATTTCTCCTTCTATCGGATTCCGGGGAGTGCTTCCGCGAACTCTGAGAGGCTATCGAGATTGTGACCCGACCAGAGGAGGTCCACATACGGCATCGCCACGGACATGCCCAGACTCCCGGCAACGTACTCCTCCTGATCACGCACCATGGGGTTCATCCAGACGATCCGATAGGAGAGCCGCGCCAGCCGTTCCAACGCCGAGTCGAGCAGCGCTGGATCGCCGCGGTCGAGCCCGTCGGAGCAGATCACGATGATCGCCCCTCGCCCGATCCCGCGACGAGCGAAGCGCCGCACGAACTCGTCGAGCGAGCCCCCGATCTGTGTGCCGCCCGCCCAATCGACCACCTCCTCACCGGCCCGGCGCAGTGCCTCGTCCGGATCGCGGTATCGGAGTGCGTTCGTGATACGGGTCAGGTGCGTCCCAAAACAGAACACCTCGACCGGGCCCGCCCCTCGTTTGATGGAGTGGGCGAATTGGAGGAGATTGCGGGAGTAGTCCGCCATCGAGCCGGACACGTCCAGAATGAGCACGAGCCGCCGCGCCCGCTCCGAGCGGAGGAGACGGGCCAGATCGCCCGGCTCACCGTGGTTGCGCATCGTCTCTCGAGCCATGCGGCGAAGGTCGAGCCGGCGTCCGGCCGGGGATGATCGATGACGGCGGGAGCGACGCTTGGGCGGTGTCACCCTGAGGGCCGCGATCATCTTCCGGATGGCGGCGAGCTCCTCCTCCGAGCATTCGGAGAAGTCCTTCGAGCGCCGGACGATGACTGCGGCTGCCGCTGACCCGAGGCGAGCTTCCTCCTCGTCGCCTCCTTCTTCCGGCAGTTCTCCGGAAGGAACCTCGAACACGGTGTCGGCTTCGACGGCCGGGGACCGAGTGACCGGCTGAGATTGCTGGTCCGGTGCCGAACCGCCCATGAAGAACATCGTGAAGCACGCGTCGTAGATCGGAATCTCTTTGCGCCCGTGCGCAAGCGTCGTCCGTCCCGCCCAGTACACGTCTTCGAGGCTCCCGGGATCGAGAAGCGCAACTCCGGACACGAACGACATCGCGTCATCAGTTCCGACTCTGAGTCCTTCACTTCGCAGGAGTGTGCAGAAGTCGAGAAGCGAGCCGAGCGGTCCTCGATCAGTCGACACCGACGATGTCTCCGATGCGACGCCGGACGACATCGAGATCGTCGCGGTCCTTCACCACGGACCCGAGGGTGTCCATGGCGACCCGAGCATCGAGATCATCAGCGCCGATGGCACCCAATGCCTCGACCCAGTCGAGTGTCTCTGCGACTCCGGGTGGCTTGGCGAGCTCGAGACCTCTGAGCCGGTGTACGGCCGCGACCGCCTTGGCCGCCAGCACCTCAGGGACGTCGGGTATTCGGGTCCGGACGATCTCCTCTTCGCGCTCGGATGTCGGGTAGTCGATCCAGTGGTACAGGCAGCGACGCTTCAAGGCGTCGTGGAGTTCGCGGGTGCGATTCGATGTCAGCACGACCAGCGGGCGCGAGACGGCCTTGATGGTGCCGATCTCTGGGATCGTTACCTGGAACTGTGAGAGCAGCTCGAGTAGGAACGCCTCGAACTCGTCGTCAGCTCGGTCGATCTCGTCGATGAGGAGCACACACCGGTCTCCTGCCCGGACGGCGGCCAGCAGTGGTCGCTCGATCAGGAACTTCTCGCCAAAGAGTGCGTCGACCGACTCGTCGTCGGTGAGTTGATGCTCGGAGAGCGCCCTGATCTGGAGCATCTGGCGGGCGTAGTCCCATTCGTAGAGCGCTTGGTTGGTGTCGATTCCCTCGTAGCACTGCAGCCTGATGAGGTCTCGGGAGAAGATGGCGGCCAGGGTTTGGGCCAGCTCGGTCTTGCCAACGCCCACCTCACCTTCGAGGAGCAGCGGACGGCCGAGCTTGATGGCGATGAATGCGGCGGTCGTGAGCCCGCGATCGGGGAGGTAGCCGCTCGCTTGGAGCAGACCTGCGAGGGCGTCGATGTCGGCAGGGACCGTGTTGCTCATACGGACCCTGTCCGCCCGTCAGGCGCCAGGGTTGCCTAGGACCATGTCTCCCAGGCTGACCGAGTCCTTCGAGATCTTGCCTTCGCGCTCGAGCGTGGCGCGCCAGGCTTCGGCGAGATCGGTGCCGTCTTCGGCCCAGCCGTCGAAGGAGATCCCGACCATGTTCTTGCAAGTCTTCGTCGGGCTGCAATCCGCGTCGAGAAGGACCTGATCTTCGTCAGGTGTCGACCACATCGTGGACGGCTGGCTGGGATTGGGTCGTGTTTCCATGAATCGGGTTTCCTCTTCGGACAGTATATCTGAGGCCGGTTCTAGCGTTCCTGGGAGCGCGGGTCGTGATGGAACGAGACGGCTTCCGCCACGATCGACACTGCGATCTCCCCGGGGTTCGAGGCTCCGATCTGCAATCCCGCCGGACCGTGCACCCGGTCGCTCCACTCGACTCCTCTGAACGCCAGCCACTCCTCGCGAAGGTCTTGCATCTTCGCCGACCCGATCGAGGCGATGTAGCCGGCGTCTGAGCCGATGGCCCCCTGGAGGGCTCGCCCGGACGTCTCCACGTCGTGTCCCATGACGACGATCGAGTCGATCGGAGAGAGCGTCGCCA
>JAHEKL010000039.1 GCA_024638345.1 Gammaproteobacteria bacterium
TGTACATCAATTCGGACATCAATTCTGCGGGGCTGGCGAGCATGCCCCTCGAGATGGCGGAGTGGGTGGCCACTTCCGTCGGTGGCGTCTGGCCGATGTTCGCGGGGATGACCGGCGCCCTGGGGGCTTTCATCGCCGGCTCCAATACGGTGAGCAACCTGATGTTCTCGGCTTTCCAGTACGGGGTGGCCGAACGTCTGGCAGTCTCGACGATGATGATCGTGGCGCTTCAGGCGGTAGGGGCCGCGGCCGGGAACATGATCGCCATCCACAACGTGGTGGCTGCGTCGGCGACGGTCGGGCTCTTGGGCAAGGAGGGTGCGACGCTGAGGAAGACCATCCTTCCCACCATCTACTACCTCGCCGTGATCGGGATTCTGGGACTGATCGCGGTCAACGTGGTAGGGATCGGAGATCCGCTGCTCAACTGACGAACGCGTCCATGCGTCATCGGGGGTGGGACCGTAGGACCAGTCCCGGGGCGCGTTCTCTCGTAGTATATTGGAGTCCCCACGAGCATGTCTCGCCGGGTGTGATTCGGCATTCCGGATCCGATGGTCCAGCCTTGACTTCCGGGCCCTCAGCCAAAAAGCCGCCATGAACGATACGCAGCGTCGAATAGCAGCTAGCGGATGCGCCCGAGCCGTTTCTGGCCGGGGAACGCGTCTGGTCTTCTTACTCCTGGTGGGTTTCTTCGTGGCCGTCCCATCGGCCGCGCAGGAGAGCTGGGAACTCTATCAGATCGGTGCGGTGCGCGTCGACGGAGGTCCGGAAATCGACGGGGTGCTCGACGAGCCCATCTGGGGCGCGGCCTCCGTGATCCGCGACTTCATCCAGCAGGAGCCGGATGAAGGTGCCCCGGCGACCGAGTCCACCGAGGTCCGCGTCTTGTACAACGGCAGCAGCCTATTCCTTGGCGTTCGAGCGCTCGATGCGTCGACCGGAGGCGTGATTGCCACCGAAATGCGTCGGGATGGAGACCGCATCCTGGAGGAGGACAATTTCCAGGTCATCCTCGACACGTTCATGGACTCTCGGTCGGCGTACATGTTCGTCGTCAGTCCGCTCGGGGCCCAGCTGGACCAGCAGGTGTCCGACGAGGGTGGACGCGATCGCCGCGCGAGTGCCTCTGCGATCAACAGGGATTGGGACGGCGTCTGGTCGGTTGAAACGCGTGTGACCGACGAAGGATGGGTGGCCGAGATCGAGATCCCCATGGTGACGCTGAGATTCCCCGAAAGGGACCCTCAGTCCTGGGGTATCAACCTGATGCGGAACATCAGCCGCAAGAACGAGCAGGCCTATTGGGCACCCATCCCCAAGCCGTTCGGTCTAACCCGTGTCAGCCTCGCGGGTAGCCTCACCGACCTCGAGGCACTGGACCGGGGAAGGGACCTCCGGATCAAGCCGTTTGTTACGGGGGGCGGCCGAACGCAGCTCGAGAGCGGGATTCGGGACAACTCGGCGCAAAGCGACGTCGGTCTCGACCTCAAGTATGGGGTGACCGCCGGTCTGAACCTCGATTTGACGGTCAACACGGACTTCGCCCAGGCGGAGGTCGACAACGAGCAGGTCAACCTCACCCGATTTCCGCTGTTCTTTCCGGAGAAGCGGGAGTTCTTCCTCGAGAACTCCGGTCAGTTCGCGGTGGGAACGACGAACTCGACGGGTCGAATCGCCGACCTGTTCTTCAGCCGACGAATCGGGATTTCCGAGGCGCGATCGCAGGTTCCGATCCTTGGGGGTGCGAGGCTGACCGGTAAGGTCGGTCAGAACAACATCGCGATCATGGACCTCCAGACGGACGATATCGCGGGCCAGCCCGGGGAAAACTTCCTCGTGGCCCGTTACAGTCGCGACATCTTGGATCGATCCCAGATCGGCGGGATCTTCATCAACAAGGAGGGGGGCGGCCGGTACAATCGGACCTATGCTGCGGACATGACGCTCGCGATCACTCCGTCCTTCACGGTGGACGGGTTCGTTGCGGGGACCTCCACGACCGGCTTGACGGAAGACCAGATCGCAGGTCACATCAGGGCCGGCTGGCTGGACCAATCGTGGCGGATCTACAGCGAATACACGGACCTCGGGGACAACTTCAACCCCGAGGTCGGGTTCGTGCCTCGGGTCGGCATCAAGAGGAGCAAGTTCCACTTCGAAGGCAACCCACGGCCGGAGCGCTGGGGAATCCGCATGATGGAGCCGATGTGGAACGTGGAGTACTTCACCGACCAGAGCGGGAGACTGGTCAGCCGCCGTTACCACCACATGGTGGGCACGCTTTTTCAGAACAACGCCTACCTGAACATCATGTTCAATCGGGAGTTCGAGCGACTGGACAACCCGTTCCGAGTGGCACCGGACGTCATCATCGATCCCGGTGACTACAAGTTCTGGAATCTCAACGTCCGCTTCAACAGCAATCCTTCGCGACGCTTCTTCTATGGGCTCAGCTACTCACCGCAGACCTTCTACGACGGGGATCGCACTGACTGGGGAGGCAACCTCGGCCTGCGTGTCACGGATCAGCTCGCGACTTCGGCGAGCTTCTCCCGCAACGACGTTTCGCTCCCAGCAGGTGACTTCACGGTCGACCTCGCGTCCTTCCAGCTCGATTACGCGCTGTCGCCGACCATGACCCTGCGGAGCATCACCCAATACAATTCCTCGTCGGAGCAGTGGAGCACGAGCGCGAGGTTCCGTTACATCTATCGGCCGGGGAGCGACATCTACATCGTGTACGACGAAGTCCGTCGCGATGACGCGATCCCGGTGTCTCCATGGGTGGAGATGTACCGCGAGCGGCAACTCATCGTGAAGATGACCTACCTGCTGTCCATGTAGCACGCTCCGCGGTGCAGCGGCGTCGGCGGCCGCTGGCCATCCACTGGGGCGGCAACACGGAGGGTCCGGATGAGCTCCGACGCCGACGTCTCTGGCTACTACGATCGAAACACGCCCCGTTTCCTCCTGGTCGGTGGAGGCGGGGCGAGTCATTCGATCCACCGTCAGCTATGGGGACCCGGTGTCCGTACGGCGGAAGAGGCGTCGAATCACATCCACACCTTGGTCGCATCGGAGATCGAGCGGATCCAGCCCGCGCCGACCTATGTGATCGACATGGGCTGCGGTGTGGGTGGCACGCTCTTCTATCTCGCCGAGTCTCTTCCCGAGAGCGAGCTCCTGGGTGTGACCATCAGTGCGCGTCAGCACCAGATCGCCCTGAAGCTTGCGGAGGAGAAGGACCTCTCCCACCGCTGTCGGTTCGTCCAAGAGGACTTTCAGATCATGGAGGTCGAGGGCGACGCCCAAGCCATCGTCGCTATTGAGTCCTTCGTACACAGTCGCTCATCCGAGCCGTTCTTCCGCTCGGTCGAGCGCCATCTGGCAGACGGCGGTCTCCTGGTAATCGCCGATGACTTTCTCGCTCGCGATCGCGGTCTGCTCGACACCGCCGCGGTCGGGCACGTTCAGGACTTCGAGTCGGGCTGGCGTCTGGGCGCCCTCTGCACAGTCGAGAAGTGCGCCTCCTCGGCAGCGAGCTTCGGGCTCACCAAGACGAAGGACGTGGATCTTTCGCCACTCATCCGACTCGGCCGCCCTCGAGATCGTGCGATCTCGGCACTCAGCCCGGTACTGCGGTTTCTGGGGCTGGAATCGATCCCTTTCTTCGGGAACATGATCGGTGGAAATGCTCTGCAGATCGGGCTTCGTGCAGGGTTCCTCGAATACCATCTGCTGGTATTCCGCAAGGGCTGAGCCGAATCGTCCGGAAACCGGCGACCTCGCGACCGTTGGGTCCGCGCCGACAGACGACTTTCGGACCAAGCGACCTAGGGGTCGCGCTCGAATCGTGTGGTCCGGAGCACCTCGCAGACCTGAATTCGATACTCGAGATAGAAGTCCTCTCGACCCTTGGCTTGGGCCTCCACGTGTTCCGGCAGATCCCTCCACGCCATCTGGCTCTCGTTCGACTCGAACTCGGCCAGGGTGACCCGCTCACCATCCTCCGAGACGAACGTCTTGTGCGCGATGTGGCCGGGCATCCCACTTGCCAGCTCGCTCATCCGCAGAGCCCACGCGCGGTAGTCGGACTCGGCCTCCGGCCTCAGTCGGGAGCGAAAGACGGTCACCAGCACGACGCCCCCTCCTAGACCGAGGAGCGCACTGAACCGAAACTCATGGCCGAGCCGAGAGCCCCTCGGGTCAACCGCACTCGCTGTATCCACATACGTGACACTTCACACAACCTTCCTCGTAGGCGAGCTGTCCCGTGCCACAGTCCGGACATGAGCCCAAGAACGAGTGGTCCATCTGGGTCGAGGTAAGCCCGCTCGACAGTTGAGGACTGGTGGAGCCGATCCTCCCGACGACGGAAGGCGAAGTCGTCATCGGAAGCTCCTCCTGCACGCCCTCGCGCTCGGCCAGGTATCTTTCGATCGCCTGAGCGACCGCGTCAGGCGCGGACAGCACCTTGTTGGGTCCGACACCGACCGCACGGTCGCAGGAGATTCCGCGCAGCTGGTCCCGGACGGCAGTGATCGGGATCCCGGATCGGAGGGCGAGCGATGCGAGCCTTCCGATTGCCTCCGCGTCCGCCATCGCCGCACCCCCGGCCTTCCCCAAAGTGGTGAACACCTCGAACGGGCGACCCTTCTCGTCTTCGTTGATCGTCACGTACAGGTCGCCGAGGGGCGAAAGCATCTTCACCGTGCGACCCCTCAGCAGCATCGGTCGCTGTCGCTTGTGCCGACCGGCCCGGGCCTCCTGGTCCTGCTCGTCGAGCTCGGAGCGAAGACGCTCCACCTCGATTCTCAAGCCGTGTGCCTCCTGACGGGCGTCCGCGAGCTGAACCTCCAGAGTGCCCAGGTCTTCCGCCGAGCCCTCCTCCTGGCCCGTCTTGCCGGTGGACAGAACCTGCATGGGCCGGGAACCATCCCGATACACGGTGACTCCCTTGCACCCGAGCTCGAATGCGAGCTCGTAGATCTCGCGGACGTCGCTTCGCGTGGCTTCGGTTGCGAAGTTCGTCGTCTTGGAGATCGCGCTGTCGGTGTGCTCTTGGAAGGCCGCCTGCATTCGAACGTGCCACTCCGGAGAGATGTCGTGCGACGTCACGAAAACCCGCTGTACGTCTTCGGGCACCTCGTCGAAGTGAATGTGCCCCTCGGACGCGATACGCTCCATCAACTCCTCCGAGTGCCACCCTCCCGCCTTCGCGATGCGAACGAAATCCTCGTTGACGTCGGGCATCATCGCGCCAGCCTGGTTCCGCATGAAGGCCACTGCGAAGAGAGGCTCGATCCCCCCCGAACATCCAGCGAAGATCGAGATCGTTCCGGTGGGCGCGACCGTCGTGAGGTTGCAGTTTCGAAGCCGGCGCTGCGACCGGATCCGTGACCCGTCTTCCCTGCGCGCACAGGTCTCGTCGGGTCCCCAGATCGATGCCTCCCAGGCCGGAAAGGCGCCCCTGGACTCGGCCAGCTTCTCCGATGCGACACGGGATTCCTCGTTGACGAAGGCCATCAGCCTACGGCCCAGCTCCACCCCTTCCTTCGAATCGTACGGGACTCCCACACGGACCAAGAGGTCCGCCCATCCCATGATACCCAACCCGATTCTACGGATCGTCTGGGCGAGATCGGTGATCTCCGGAAGGGGATAGCGGTTGACATCGATGACGTTGTCCAGGAAATGCGTCGAGAGATGCACCACCCGTCTGAGCCCGTCCCAGTCGATCCGCTCCTCGGGTGTGGCCTCGGAGGGCGCCTCCTCTCGCACGAACGCTCCTACGTTCACACTTCCTAGATTGCACACGTCATAGGGCAAGAGCGGCTGCTCGCCGCATGGATTCGTCGCCTCGTACGACCCCAATGCGGGCACCGGATTGAACTCGTTCGCGCGATCGATGAAGAAGACCCCAGGCTCCCCGGTCCTCCAGGCGCCCTGGACGATCAAGTCGAAGATCTCGCGGGCATTGTCCGTCCCGATCACCTCTCCCGAACGGGGACTTGTCAGCTCGTACTCCTCATCCGACGCGACAGCCTCCATGAAGGCATCCGTGATCGCGACCGAGATGTTGAAGTTCGTGACCTGAGACGTGTCGTTCTTACAGGTGATGAAATCCCGGATGTCTGGATGGTCCACGCGAAGGATGCCCATGTTTGCGCCCCTTCTCGTGCCTCCCTGCTTCACGACCTCGGTGGACGCATCGTAGAGCCGCATGAACGAGACGGGACCCGACGCCACGCCCATCGTCGAGCGCACCGTGTCCCCCGTCGGACGGATACGAGAGAACGAGAACCCGGTTCCACCTCCGGACTGATGCACCAGGGCCATCGACTTCAGAGTGTCGTAGATGCCGCTCCTGCCATTCGAGAGCGCATCGTCGACGGGTAGCACGAAGCAAGCCGAGAGCTGTCCCAGCGGTCGCCCCGCGTTCATGAGCGTCGGAGAGTTGGGCTCGAACTGGCCGGTCGTCATGAGGTCGTAGAATTGGCGGGAAAGCTCCTCGACACCCGCCTCGGAAGCCCCGTAGCGCGCGTCCCCGTCCGCGATCACACGAGCGACTCGCCAGAACATCGTCTCGGGCTCCTCGGTCGGGTTGCCCTCCTCGTCCTTCTTCAGATATCGGCGTGCGAGAACCAGCCGGGCGTTCTCGGTCATCGGCGCCGGTGGAAGGTCGTCCGGAACCTGATCATCGAAGAGGCGGTCGGCTCGTTCCTCACTGGACGGCATGTCGGGTGGCTCCTTGGTGTGGAAGGGATCCGTGGTGGATCGTCGCATGTGGAAAGGGCTGTGGAAAAGGCGTGGAGAGCCTGGATCAGTTGGTGGATAAGCGCAGAAGCCCCGGATTCTACGCGGGTCGCTGCGTGGAGAACCCGAGTCGCAACCACAAAATATTGTTGTGCTTTCCAGAATACGGCACGATATGTAGTAGGTCAAGAGAATTCGCTCCGGCGAACCGGATCGAGTCCAGCGACTGGATCCCGGCCTACGATTTGCCCTATACTTCTCGTGTTTCCAGGCGTGTGTCCGGGTTCCCAGCCATCGGAGGCCAACTCAATGCAGCGGCTCCGTGTCACGCTCAAGATCCTTCTGCCACTCGCGGGAATGATGGTGGCTTTCGTCGGGGTCGTCTACTTCCAGGAGGACTCCGCGCGTCTCCTCTCCGTTCTCGCCGGTATCCTCCTGGTCGAGGCAGGCGTCTGGAACATTGCGAATCGGGTCCTTCCGTCCTCGCGTCGATACCTCCAGCTCCGGGCGGAGGTCGAGGGGTTTGTGTCTCGCATACCTGGCCTCAACTCGGCCGCGGTCGACGCACGCACATCTGGGGATCCCGGGGACTGGGAGCGCTACCGCCGAGTCCTCACGGAGCTTCATCAATCCGTGGACCGCATGGGAGAAGTCGCGGGGGTCGAGGAAGGGATGTCGAAGACGGCCCCACCCCCGGACTAGGCAATCCCCCTCAGAACGACCAGCCCGTCTCCAGATGAATGGACGGGCCGGTCGAGCCTCCGACAGGACTCTCCAGCGGAAGGGCGATACCGACGCGGACACGGTCGACTTCCTCGAAGAGCAGAGACCCGAAGACCATCAGTTCGGCCCCGATCGAGCTTACGGTGCGCCACCGCCTACTGGTCTCGGCGATCTCCCGGCCCGTGCCGGCCACATCGGCAAACAGGGAGCCGGCGATCCGGTCCACGTGCACCGGCCACGCACCCAGCCCCGTGTGCGCGAGCGCGATAGGAAAGCGCCACTCTCCGGAGACCGACCAGGCCACGTCCCCCCGCTCCGCCCCGGCCGAGATCCCGCGAACGGGGAAGCGCCGAAAGGCCGAACCCAGTGTGACACCAAGCACCCCGCGACCGTCCCCGCCTCCACCCCCAACGCTGAAATGACCGTTTCCGGTACCCGGTCCCTGCGCTGCCCCGAACGCGGCGCGCAGCGCGACGACGTGGCTGGCGTATCCGGGTCCGGGAACCCCCTGATACAGACGCAGTGAGACCACGGACTCCCTGAACCCTCCATCGGCGCCGATGAGGCCGGCTAGACTGTCCGGCACGCTCCGATCCCAACGCTCGCGGAGCTCCAGGGTGACGCCGACCCCGTTCTCGGTCGAGACGGAGAAGGGGTAGGAGCGCGCCGTCGAGAGCCCCGCGGCCAACCGTGCCTCCGCGAGGCGGCGCGACGGGTCCAGAAGTCGGAAACGCTCACTCGGACGAGCATCGGATTCCAGGACCTCGCTTCTCTGGGAGATGAAGCGGGTACCGACCGAGATAACGCCCGAGCTCCGCATCCGCTGCCGACGAAGCTCGAGCGAGCCACCCACCCAGCGCTCTCGAAAGACCGGGAAGAGAGTGTCGGGAGAAGCCTCCGGCTGCATCGTGCCATCGGTGGAGAGAATGGGGGACCGAGAGCTCCACTGCTGTCCCGCCTCACCGATCAGCACTGGATTCCCGAAGCCCGCCCAGGCGTATCCCGCCCGCCACTCGGATCGGTCGATCCCACCCCCGAAGCTTTGCGCGATCCAGAGATCGTACTCGTGTCTTCCCACGAGATCCGATCCGGAGGTCCGAGCTCCCCACGCATCCGGGAGGACCTTCGTTCCAAGCACGGTCTCCGCCTCGACCCGAGTCGGGAGCCAGTAACGCGGAAGGAGAGTCCGCAGGGCCGAGTAGCGGCGAGCTTCGCCAATCTCCAATTCGACGTCCTCGGGGCCTTCGCCCGGAGAGGGATCGCCCTCGTACCGCGGGTCGATCGGGAGGGGCGCCATCCAGCCATCGGGATCGAAGGGCACACGAGCCACCTCCCATCCGTCATCGCTCAGAACGGACAGGTAGAGCCAATCCCCGGACGGGTCGATGGCCGGGAATGTGCCCGCCGTGGAGAGGTCGGTCACCTGCCAGAATTGGGTCGGCACGGTCCGATCCATCGCCCGACCGTCCACCCGATTCGCACCCCCCTCCACGCGAGCCGCATAGAGGTTCGGCACTCCGCTCCGATCCGACGCCCAAACGAGGATCCCGCCGTCGGGTGACCACGTGGGTGACGAGTTCAAGCTCCGGTCTTCCGTGACCTGCAGAATCCTTCCGGACTCCACGTCGAGCAGCAGGATTGCCGTCCATCCCCCGGGTCGCCGGCGCACCAGCGCGAGCGTCCGTCCGTCCGGCGACCATGCCGGATGGCTCCAGAGCACCCCCTCCTCAGCCTCCCGGATCACAGCCTCCACGCTACCTTCGGCGGAGAGGAGAACGACTCGGGTGAGGCCACCGACGGCTTGGACCGCGGCGATCCGACTACTCCGTGGATGAGGATCCGCGTGGACGACTCGCATTCCACGGGTGAGCCGAGTCGCAGTGCCGTCGAGACCGACGTGAAAGAGGTCTTTGTAGACGCGGTACGTATCGAAGTACTCGGCCTGTGGCAGGAGAAGGGAGCCATCGGCCTTCCACCGCGGCCGCTCCAGGCTGTTCCACCGCGTAAGGGTCCTCTCGCCGTTCCGGGTCCAGAGCACGAGCCGCACATCCGACCGGCCGTCGGCCCTCACGTAGACCACTCCCTCTCCCGAGGGGCCCGGTGTCGGATGGAGAGCCCAACGGCCCCCTTCCGTGAGCCGCTCGGGTTCGGGTAGTATCTTTTCCGCCTCGATCCGTCGGTTGAGGGCTTCCGCTCGGATCCGAACCTGCGCCGTCCATTCGTTCCAGAGATCCTGAAACGAAGCCCCGAAGGCATCCCGGGCCGCCGCGTCCAACCTGTACGGAATCCACTGGTCCGCGATCGCTTCCAGAAAGCCAACGAGCGCCGGCTCTCCGTACGTATCGGACAGGTAGCGGAAGAACAAGGAGCCGAAAACATAGGGGCGGTCGTTTGCGGGCCAGACTGGCGACCGACCCAGGGCCTGGTCCAGTGACTCGGAGCGACCCTCTACCGCTTGGGTTCGTACGATGGCATCGTGAAAGCTGCCGTGTACCCGCCCCGCACTCGTATGGACGGACTCCCGATGCACTGCGATCCCCTCGATTCCCATGAAGGAGGACGCGTATCCGGGATATGCCGGCCAGGTCCAGGGCACGCGCCCGAGCACTGAACGTACCCCTCTTCCGATCGGCCCCGATCGGTCGAGATGGAAGACATGCACGAGCTCGTGGGTGATCACGATCTCGATCCACTCGTCGAAGTGGGAAAGGGCCAGCCCATCGAGCGGCGGCTGCGCCCACACCACGATCCGGTTGGAGGGAAATACGTCTGCCGTGCCGTTGGAGAAGTCGCTGTGGTCGGTGACGAGGAGATCGATGGTTCCGGAGGGAGGCTGGAGGAAGCTGGCCGTTAGCGCCGCGTGCGCCCGCTCGGCGCTCATGGCCGCCTTCCGGCCAAGATCCTCCATCCCGCTGGGAAACGTGACCCGGAAGTGGACCGTCTCGAGCGTCCGGTAGTCGTCGTCCGGAGGCACCGGCTGTGCGGATCCGAAGCCCGGAGATACGATTAGCCCTGCGATCGTCGCCGCGCGGGCGAGGAGGGCGCCGAGCCGTCGCAGTCGCCCTCCCCTTTCCGCCTCGCGCGGTGCCGAGCGATCTTTCAGCACTTTCTTTCGGTGGAGCAGATCATGGCTGGACGTGAGGACGGATTCTGGTACGGCCTCGGCCGTGGGGTCGGTACGGCGATCTCATCGTTGCCTGGAAACACTACACCCGCTCCCAGCGGCCGTTCGCGGGTGCCCCGGCCAGGCGTTTCTGCGCATCGGCGCCGAACGGACGACTCCGAAGCGATCTCGGGGCTGCTCGCGGCTGCGGGCAGCACGGCGATCGTCTCGCTACTGCAGAGGTGGTCGAAAGCCCACCGACCTACACTCGGAGCCCTCGCGAAGGGAGCGGTCGCGGGCGCAGCGGCGGCAGGAGCGACGCTGGTCTTTCGATGGTATGTCCCCGAGCGGGAGGAGGGCATTGAGCCCAGCGGCTGGGACGGCGTGAGATCTTACTCGAGTGAAGTGCTGGACGAGCTCCTCGCGGGAGCAGGACGAGGGCTCATCTACTCCGCCTTGCTGTCGCCGTACCTACCCGGGCCTCCGATCTTCAGAGGAGCGGTCGTGGGCACGATGGATTACCTCGCCGCGCCAATCGGCGGGCTCTTCGCTCGCCTGCAGGAGTTCTCGCCTGTTCGAAGGCTTCCTGTCGTGTCCGTCCTCTTCGAGACCGGGGATGCTGAAGACGACCCCTTCCTGGCGTTTCTGGCACAGGGCGCATTGATGGGCCTCATCTACGGAGACGAATAGGATCAGGCCGGAGGTGGTTCGTCTCTTCGAACGAGCCGAGGTATTCTCGTGGGATCGACGACTGGCTCCTTGGCGGGGCTCCGCCGGAAGCTCGGAGGACACGCCGCGAGCTGGCGGAGGTCTCCACCGTCTCGTCGCTGCGTGGCCGGAAGGATCCCGAAGAGATCGGTTCCGGGTCCCTCGCCGGTCCCGCCCCAGCCAGCCACATGACAGAACGCGAGCGGCCGTCCGCTGATCACGGCGGGCAGGTAGAAGAGGGAAACCGAATCGACATGGTCGAGCAGCACGTAGGCCGCGCCGATACGATCCGCGTCGGCCAGGAATTGGTCTGGATCCCGGGTGAAGGGGAACGTGCGACCGGAAGGACCTCCGAACAGATAGTGGAGGCGCGGCTTTCGACTCAGAACGATCGAGCCCTCTGGAAGGTTCTCTCCCGCCCACGCGGCCGCGTCGCGGAATTCCACGAAGCCCGGTCCGTTGCATCGCAGGGGGTCACCACCTCCGGCGATCCGACGACACTCGGCCGCCTGTCCCGCCGTCGACATCCATCCTGGCAGCGCCGGCAACAACAAGATGAGAACCCCGGCTGACAGCACCGCGCGGACCCCCGCCGGGCCGAGAGGCTTCGCGACTCTGCGCAGGCTCTCTCCGGCATAGAGGAGCAACAGTGGGTAGAGCGGCAGAACGAAGCGGTCTCCGGACCAAACCTCCGGCCAGACCAGAATGAGACCTGCGTATAGCGGAACGAAGAGCTCGGCGGCTGTCGGACGAGTCGTCACCCGTTTCCACCAGCCCCAAGACGCGAGGACGACGAGGAGGATGCCGAGGATCTCGAGGGTCGCACCTTCGGAGCCTCCCCACCACTCACCTGGCAGGACCTCACCGACATATAGTCTGGCGTTCGTCCAGGCACGAGCCGGCAGATCGGTCCACTGGATCGTTCCGAGCTGCGGCTCGTAGGGGTTCACCATCCAGAACTCGGGCTGGTAGGCGCCCTCACCTCCAGCCCGGACCCTGAGCAGCCAAGGGAGACCGAGGACGAACGAGCCGACCGAGAAGACGCCGAACGCCCTGAACCGGCGGTCGAGGAGGAAGGCGGCACCCAGAGCCAAGATCAGGGGCAGCCCGGCGGATCGGGTAAAGAACGCGAGAATGGCCGCGAACCCGGCCACCCACATCCAGATCGGCGAGCTTCCGGAGGCCTTCGGCGGGTCGGGGCCGTCTCTCGATCGCTGCGTGACGTCGGCGCGCTCCATGGCCCAGAGACATAGAAAGGTGAAGACCAGAAACAGAGGCTCGGAAAGCACCCACCGACTGGCTTGCAGCCAGCCCGCGGAGAACAGAGTGACCAGCGCGACCGCGAGGGCCGGGAGAGGTCCGGACCGCTCCACGATCCAGGCAAAGACGAGAAGTACGGCCAGGGACATCAGCAGTGCCATCAAGAGCTTGAACGCCAACCATCCGGTCGCGCCGGTCAGGATCAAGAGCCCGAGGGTCGCTGGAAACACCGGGGGGTACTTCGTGTGTGGCGGACTCGCCGGATCCCATAGCTCCGTGTAGCCCGCGCCGGAAGTCAGGGCGTGGGCCAGCGATAGGTAGCCTGCGTTGTCCCCTCCGGTGTGAGGCGCCGGGGTTGCGACCGAGGTGAAGACCCCGGCCACGACCAGCACCAGCAGGCCGCCGAGGATCGCGACCGAACGACGGTCAGCCCCGAGCACTCGCTTCTCCTCTGGGATATGCCGCGCCCAGAACCCGTCTCCCCCGGGCGCCGGTCACCGCTGGCACGTTCCCCGGGATGCCGTTCACGTTCGCCCACGCCAGCACCGCGAATGCAGCGGCCTCTTTCGCGTCGGGATCGATGCCGAGCGCCTCGGCGCCCGTGCGCACCGGGAGCGGTGCGAGTGCCCGCTCCAGCGCCGCTACCATGGTCGGATTCTGGGCTCCTCCGCCGGTCAGGACGACCTCGTTCACTTCTCCCGCCGGCAGGAACCGGTCGTAGGCCCCAGCGACGGAGCGCGCGGTCAGCTCGGTCAGGGTCGCGAGCAAGTCATCCCATTCCCCCTCGGTCAGAGGCTTGAGTTCGGTCACGATCTCGTGAACCAAACGATCACCGAAGCGCTCGCGGCCGGTCGAGCGAGGCGGAGCCTCGGAGAAGAAAGCATCCGACAACAGCTTCTCCAGTAGTCGTGGGATCACCGTTCCCCGGGCGGCGCGACGGCCCTCGACGTCCCACGGTTCCCGCCCATCGGTGGCCAGCTGAGTCGCCCGATCCACCAGCGCCATTCCCGGCCCCGTGTCGAATCCACGAACGGCGCCCGCGTCTCCGTCCGCCGGGAGGAAGGTCACGTTACCCATCCCCCCCAGGTTCTGGAGGGCACGGCCGATGCCGGGGCGACGCAGAAGAACCCAGTCCGACCACGGGACGAGAGGTGCGCCGTGACCGCTCGCGGCCATATCTCGACTGCGGAAGTCCGCGATCACCGGACACTGAAGGCTCTCTGCCAAGGCCGCCGCGTCGCCGAGCTGCAGTGTCACCCCTCGCCGACCGTCGCTCGGCGGCTCATGCCAGACCGTCTGACCGTGCGAGCCGACCGCGGTCATGGAGGAAGGGTCGACACCGGTGCGAGCCGCCAGGGTCTTGAACACCCGCGCGAAGTCCTCGGCCAGTTGGAGGTGAATCAGGGCGAGCTCCCGTGCCCCTCCGGACTCGATCGCCTCGCGGATGCGGTCTCGTCTCTGGGGGCCGTAGGGTTCCGAGTGGAACCCGAGCACGTTCCATTCGATCGACGCCGGATCGGTCCCCCGGATCCTCAGAATGATCGCGTCGACTCCGTCGAGCGACGTACCCGACATGAGACCACCAAAAAGGCCATCCATCTCGTCAGATCGTGGGAGAGGCGGAGGGAAGAAGGACGCATCGACTCCGACCTGCCCTCTCGAAAGAGTCAGATCAGAAGCGGCGATCGGACATGGACGAGTCGCGGC
>JAHEKL010000040.1 GCA_024638345.1 Gammaproteobacteria bacterium
CCTGGAGCCGTTCATCTCGACGGGCGATTTCGGAAGCTTGAAGGAGCTTCGAGCTCCTGAGACCTTCGATTTCCTCGTTTATGGAGAGGACGTCGGAACGATCCAGCTGGATGAGGACGGTTCCTACTCCATCGACCCCGACGGAGATGGAGCCGCACCCGGGTTCCGGCTTCCAGACGAGGATTTCAGCTACAGGAGCCTGCTCGGGAACGCGGTTCTTCGGTGGGAGTGGAGGCCGGGTTCCACTCTGTTCTTCGTGTGGCAGCAAAGGAGGATCAGCTCGATCACGGGCCACGGCTTCGCGGGAGCTCGACCATGGGTGGGCGACTTCGAGTTGGGCCGGGACGCGGAGGACATGTTCGGAATCGCACCCGATAACATCTTCATGATCAAAGTGAACTACTGGCTGAACCCATAGCCGCAAACCCACAGCCAAGGTCTCCCGACCCCCCGGAAGTTTTTAGTTGGGGCAGTTGGGCACTCTTGGACGAACCTCACCTTTCACTTCCGAGTCCCCTGTGTCTGTCGTCTGGTCACAGCGCCTCGAACCAGACACAGCTCACCGCATCTCCGACCAACACCGACTCGAACCGGGCCTCGGGGACAGTGCACTGAGTTTCATCCTGCGCGATCAGCCGATTCGGGGCCTCTTTGGCGATGACGATCTTTCGCTCAGTCGGAGGGATTCCTGACTGCATCACCAAGCTGCACGAACACGCCACCAGAGAGATCCCCAGCACCGCCCAAAGACGACGGCGATGGATCCGGATCGAACGCCTCACAGGGCTGTCGGAGGAGCTGGCCATATCGTCCCGTCTTCCTGCTCGAGTCCGGTCGGAGAACCCCGGCTCACACTCAGGGCAGTGCGAACACCCAGATCACGCCGCTCCCATCCGCGATGTCGGAGTCGGTGAAGCGAGCGTATGACGTGGTCTGGGCAATCCGACCTCCCGCGCCTACGGCGAGGTACTGTTTTCCATCGACTGCAAAGGTCACCGGCGCGCCCGAGATGTCGCCGTTCAGGCGTGTCTCCCAGAGCAGCTCGCCATTCTGGGTATTCAGCGCGAAAAGCCGCCGGTCGGCCGTTCCCCCGAAGACGATCCCGCCTCCGGTGGCTAGCGCGGAGGCCGTCATTGCGACCCCGTTCTCGGTTCGGTATACCCAAGCCCGCTGTCCCCGAACCGGGTCGAACGCGATGAACTCCCCGACGAAGTCGAACCCCGGAGCCATCGTGACGCTCGTGGTGAGGCCCCGGTACCTGGCGCCGGGTTCGTAGTCCTCGCCGACGAACGAAACGTCCATGCAGGCATTGTTGAAGCCGATGTAGTAGAGCCCGGTGATGGGGCTGAAGCTCGGGGAGTTCAGGTCTCGGCCGCCATGGTAGAACGGACAGACGTTGAAGATCCTTCCCGAGTCGACGTCCGCTTCGGTGGGGATCATCTCCGGGTCGTAGATCGGACGACCCAGCTCCGTCCAGCCCGTGATGACATTGTCGTAGGCTGTCTTGAACGCCTGGATGAACTCCCCCGTCTCCCTGTCGAGCAGGACGCCCCACCCGATCTTGCTGGTCGAGATCAGCGCCTTCCGAACCTCACCCCGGATGACCAGATCGACCAGCACGCTCTCGAAGGCCGCGCGGTCGTACGTGTCGTCCGGGGCCAGCTGGAAGTGCCAGGCGCGGCGCCCCGTATCCGCATCCAACGCGATGATCGAGTTGGTAAACAGGGCATCCCCGGGGCCGCGGAGCGTCGAGGCCCAGGGATACGGCTGACCTGTGCCGAAGTACACCAGGTTGAGCTCCGGGTCGTAACTGATGGTGTTCCAGGGCGCTCCACCTCCTGGAGGAACCTTCCCACCACTCCAGCTCTCCCAGCCTTCGTCGTCCGGCTTGCTCGGTACGGTGTTGAAGGTCCAGAGGAGCTCCCCAGTGTCCGCATCGAAGGCCCGGAAACGGCCCCGTGCCCCGATGTCCCCACCCGCGTGCCCCAAGAAGACCTTGTTGTCGGCGACCAGAGGCGGATGGGCGTGACCCTCACCCGTCTGGTAGTCGCCGGTCTGCACTTCCCAGATGAGATTTCCGGTTCTTGCGTCGAGGGCCACGAGGTAGGAGTCCGCGGTACCCCAGTAGACCCGGTCGCCGTCGTGCGCGACGCCCCGTGCCCGGAGGTACGCCTGCGATTCACGGATATCCTCCGGATAAGCCCGCTCGTAGATCCACTCCACGTCCCCACTCACGACCTCGAACGCTACCACCCGGCCGCTCCCCTCCGCGACATACATGAGCCCGTTCGCAACGACCGGCGTCGGAACCCAGCGGCTGTTGTCCCGCATCGAGTAGGCCCAAACGAGCCTCAGCTGGTCGACGTTCGTACGGTCGATCTGATCCAGAGGACTGAACCCGGACACGTCGTACGTGCGTCGATAGCTCATCCAGTCGCCATCGTCGGGGTCGAGAAGTCGCTCCTGGGTGATCGATTCCCATTCGCGTGGACCGGACTGCGCGATCCCTCCCGTCACGACGACTGTCTGCGCCAAGGTGGCGAGCAGAAGCACCCATTCGAGCCGACCAGACCCGTCGGCCTCTCGGCGATGGGTCCCTCATGGCAACCGAAAGGCGATCACCGTCTCCGTTGCTGCCACCACTACGTACTGAGCTCCGTCCGGCCCGACGTAGGTCGAGGGATTGGCGTTCCCCCGACCCGGCAGACGGGTTTCCCAAAGCTCCGCTCCCGTCTCGACGTCCAGCGCCCGAAACCGATCGTCGTCCGTCGACGCGATGAACAGCAGTCCACCGGCCGTCACGATCGCGGCCGCACGACCTGGACGGCCGGTGTTCGCTCGATCGGGCGGCAGGCCCTCGGTGAGCCCCAGGGGCCTTTGCCACACGAGCTCTCCCGTCGATGCGCTGATCGCGGTGAGCCGGCCCCAAGGGGGCCGTTGACACGGCCACCTCTGGGCTCCCATGGGCACATCGAAGCTGGCTGGACGCGGTCCCCCGCGGTCGTACGGGACGGGGAAGTCGTCTGCGGCGTCCTCGACCCATCCGAAGGACCCGAGATCCTGACTGAACGCGAACAGCAGATCGCGGGTCGGATCATGTGCCACGCCCCCCCAGTTCGGACCACCCACCAGCCCTGGAAACAGGAGCGTCGTGCGAGGCGGAGAATTCGGGCCCCGATACACCCATGGAGTGAACGGACCCTCGTGGTAGATCTCCCCCATTCCCGCCAACAGCTCGCTGCAGGCAGCCACGTGCTCGGCGGAGGTATCGTCCGAGGTCACGAGATCCGCCGGTTCGTATCGAACCCGCGCCAGACCGGTAGGAGCGACTGGGATCGGCTGGGTCGGCGACGTCCGTTCTCCCGGTACCTCGCTCTGCGGAACGGATGTCTCCTCGACGCCGAAGACGGGCACTCCGGTTGCCCGGTTCAGAATGTAGAGGTAGCCGGACTTGGTGGTCACACCCAGGGCCGGGATGGGCTCGCCATCCGTCGGAACCTCGAAGAGCACGGGGGCTGCTGGCGGATCGTGGTCCCAGAGGTCGTGGTGGATCGTCTGGAAGTGCCACGCGTATTGCCCGGTTCGCACATCGACCGCGACGAGGGAATTGCCGAACAGGTTATCCCCCGGTCGGTCGCCTCCGTACGGGAACGGGATCGGGGCGGCCAGGGGCAGGTACACGAGCTCACGATCGACGTCTACGGTGAAGTAGAACGGCCAGGCGTTCACCCCGACCCGGTTGACCCAGCTGTCCCCCTCCCACGTGTCGTGCCCGACCTCGCCCGGTTGGGGCACCGAATTGAACTCCCACAGCTTCTCGCCCGTCCTCACGTCGAACGCCCGGGCATTCCCTACGCCCCCGGTCGTTCCGGGAGGCGTATTCGCGCCGACCACGATGATGTCCTCGAAGACGAGCGGCACGGAGTTGTACGGAATCACCATGTCGACTAGGCCGGATCGACCGAAGTCGGGAACCGGAGTCCCGGTTCCGGCGTCGAGGGCCACGAGCCGACTCCCCGCCGCGAAGATCACGCGAGCCCCCGAGTCCTCGTCACCTGGCCAGTAAGCGACACCCCGACGAGAGGGCGGCCCCCCCTCCACCGCGTATCGCCACAGCTCGGCACCCGTCGACGGATCCAGGGCGACCACTCGATCCGCCGCAGGCAGGTACATGACCCCTCCGACCACGATCGGGGTGGCCTGTGAGTTCGGCGATCGAGCGTCCGGCCCCCCGCCCTCTACACCAAGCGAGTACTCCCACGCGGGGGTGAGCCCGTCGACGTTGCCCACGTTGATCTGATCGAGGGCGGAATAGCCGGTCCCGGCGAAGTCGCCACGATACATCGGCCAGTCCATGCCCGCGCTCGGCCCCGGCTCTGGCGAGACGCATCCGGCAAGGGACCAGACAACCGCGACGGCCCCTGCACGTGCCGCAATGTGCCATGAAAGACTCACGGCCCAATCCTCGGGTGGTGGTCGACGAGTCGGCGATCCGGACACCGCCATCCGCCGCGCCCGGCATCCGGGCCCGGGGGACCGGGATCAACATCGGTGAGAAGTGGGATCGGCGCTAGCCGCGATGCGCGGAGACTACCGGAAGCCCTGCTGGAGCGCATCCAGGGCGTCGGAGCCCGGACACAGGTCCTCGAACGGGAGATCCACCAGGGGAGTCTCGACGGTTCCGGAGACGCTGTGCATCTCCAGCGCGGATTCGTCGACGTGGAGCAGGCCCGTCAGGACCTCTCCGTCGCGGAGCCCTTCCGAGATATAGGCGTAGGCACGGTCCCGATCGGTCGGATCGAAGCCCTCGGCGACCTTGCGAAGTCGAAGCATTCCACCGTCGTGCAATCGGACGTCGATCGCCTCTCCCGGCTGATAGGACGCCCGAATCTCCGGCATGCGCTCCACGAAGTCCGCGTCCGTCACCTCGGTCAGATGCTCACGGGTATAGATGTAGCTCTTGGTGGACCCTTCGTGATCGTTGAAGGTCACGCACGGCGAGACCACATCGATGAGGGCGAACCCGCGATGCCGAACCCCTGCTTGAAGGAGCGGCACCAGCTGCTCCTTGTCACCCGAGAAGCTGCGCGCCACGAAGGTCGCCCCGAGAGACAGACCCAGGAGCACGGGATCGATCGGGGGCTGCAGATTCTCGGCCCCTTTCTTCGCCTTCGATCCCACGTCCGCAGAGGCGGAGAACTGGCCCTTGGTGAGTCCGTAGACGCCGTTGTTCTCGATCACGTACAGAAGATCCACATTGCGACGGATCGCATGGGCGAGCTGCCCTAGGCCGATCGACAGCGAGTCTCCGTCTCCCGAGATCCCCACGTACGTCAGCTCTCGATTGGCTCCGACGGCGCCGGTCGCAATCGCCGGCATCCGTCCATGCACACCGTTGAACCCATGCGCCTGGCTCAGGAAGTAGGTAGGCGTCTTACCCGAACACCCGATGCCGGAGAGCTTGACGATCCTATGAGGCGGCAGGTTCAGTCCATAGAAGGCCTCGATGATGGCGGCGGTGATCGAGTCGTGCCCGCAGCCAGCGCACAGCGTGGACATACCCCCTTCGTAGTCGCGACGCGTGAGGCCCAAGGCGTTCTTCGGGAGCCCCGGGTGAGCGATACGAGGTTTCGCGATCCAGCTCATGCCACGCTCCCGGTCATCGTCGTTGCCGTGGAGCCGGAGTCGTCGAGCGCCTCCGCAACCTGCTCGATCACGTCGGTCGCGCTCAGCGGCAGACCGCCGTACCGCCGCACCGATGGAAGCCGGTCCCCCGAGAACGGGACCTCGGTGATCAGCAGGCTCCGCAGCTGAGCGTCCCGATTCTGCTCGATCACGAACGTCCGTTCGTGGGACTCCAGAAACTCCCTGACGGAGGGGTGGAACGGATACGCCCTGATTCTCAGATAGTCGACCTCAATCCCCTGCTCCGTCAGCACTTCCTGGGCTTCGACGATCGCGCGATCGACACCACCCAACGCAACCATGCCCAGCTTGGCCCCTCGACCCTCGGCAGCCTTCCGCAGCACCGGCTCGGGAATCGCGGTCGCCGCGTTCTGGATCTTGCGCGCGATTCGTTCCATGACCTCCGTGTAACCTTCCTCGTCCTCCGTGTACCGCCCGTACTGGTCGTGGCCCGAGCCCCGGGTGAAGTAGGCGCCCTTGGGGTGCACGCCCGGTAGTGTCCGATAGGCGATCCCGTCCCCGTCGGTGTCCAGATAGCGGTGGAAGCGCTCCATCGACTCCAGATCCTCGGCGCTGAGGACCTTCCCCCGATCCGGTCGGTACGCGTCGTCCCACTCGAGGCGAGGCACCACCCAGTCGTTCATGCCTACGTCGAGATCGGAGACCACGAAGACCGGAGTCTGGAATCGTTCGGCCACGTCGAATGCCGTAACGGCGAAGTAGAAGCACTCGCCCGGATCGGCCGGGAACAGCGCGATGTGCTTGGTATCGCCATGGGAGGCGTAGATCACCGACTGGATGTCCCCTTGTTGCGTTCGAGTCGGCATGCCGGTCGAAGGTCCGGTGCGCTGAATATCGAAGAAGACGGACGGGATCTCCGCGTAATACGCGAGCCCGATGAACTCTCCCATCAGCGAGATGCCGGGGCCGCTGGTCGCCGTGAACGCTCTCACCCCCGACCAACCCGCCCCCACGACCATGCCGGCCGCGGCCAGCTCGTCCTCCGCCTGTACGATGAGGAATCGGTTGTCCCCTGTCTCCGGGTCCTTCCGATACCGCTCACAGAAGTGGGAGAAGCCGTCGACGAGCGATGTGGAGGGGGTGATGGGATACCACGCAGCGAAGGTGGCGCCCGCGTACACGCACCCGAGCGCACCCGCCGTATTGCCGTCGATCAGGATCGAATCCCCGTTCTCGTCCATCGTCTCGAGTCGAATCGGGAGCGGACAGTCGAAGTGCTCCTTCGCGTAGTCGTACCCGAGCTGGACCGCGAGGAAGTTGGAGTCGAGCAGTGCCTTCTTCTTCGAGAACGACCGTTCCAGCAGCGCGCGGACGACCTCCATGTCCATATCGAGGAGCGCGCCCAGGACGCCCACGTAGACGATGTTCTTCATGAGGATCCTGACGCGATCCCCCTGGAAGTGATCCACACACAGTTGAGCCATGGGGGCCCCGAGGAAATTCACATCCTCGCGAGCGAGCTTCCCCGATAGTGGCCAGGAAGAATCGTGGAGCACCCAGCCCCCGGACCGGACCTCCTTGATGTCCCGGGCGTAGGTCGCCGGATTCATGGCGACCATCAGATCGAACGTTCGGGTGCGCGCAGTGTGTCCGTGCCGGTTCACACGGATCTCGTACCAGGTGGGAAGCCCCTGGATGTTGGACGGGAATAGGTTCTTCCCGCTCACCGGAATGCCCATGCGGAAGATCGCTTGCCGCAGCAGTCCGTTGGCGCTGGCGGAGCCAGTCCCGTTGACGGTTCCGATCTTGAGCGCGAGCTCGTTGACCTTCACCTCTCCGGGCATCGGATCGGCGCCCTTGATCAACGGTCCGACCCCGCGAGCACCCCGACCCGATCGGGGTGGCGAGCTCCCGCCTCCAGACCTGCGTACGGGATCTCGAGATCGTACTGCCGCATGTCCCAGGCGGCGGTCGGGCACCTCTCGGCACACAGACCGCAGTGGATGCAGAGATCCTCGTCCTTGACCATGACCCGGGCGGTTTGAGGCAGGTTCTCGGACACATAGAGGTCCTGAGCCAGATTCACGGCCGGAGCGCTCAGCCGGCCACGCAGCTCCTCTTCGTCACCGTTGGGCGCGATGGTCAGACAATTCAGCGGACAGATGTCGACGCAGGCGTCACACTCGATGCAAAGGTTAGTGGTGAAGTGAGTTTGCACGTCGCAGTTCAAGCATCGCTCGACCTCGTTCAGCGTCTGCTGAAGATCGAATCCCTCCTCGACCTCAACCGTCAACTCCTGCAGTCGTTGCTCGAGCTGCACATGGCGCATCTTCTGGCGTTGTGCCTCGTCGTAGTCGTTGCTGTAGCTCCATTCGTGCAGCCCCATCTTCCGACTCACGAGATTCATTCCATAGGGCGGCCGGTCGCCGATCGGAAGGTCCTGGCAGTACTGATGGATCGAGATGGCCGCCTGGTGGCCGTGCTCGACCGCCCAGATGATGTTCTCGGGTCCCCAGGCGGCGTCGCCGCCGAAGAACACCCCTTCCCGGGTGCACTGGAAGGTCGCCTTGTCGACCAAGGGCTCGTCCCACTCGTTGAACTCGATGCCGATGTCCCGCTCGATCCAAGGAAAAGCCGTCTCCTGCCCGATCGCCAGGATGACCGTGTCGCACGGGATGATCCGGTTCCCCTTCACCTCTTTTCGAAGGCGCCCGTCCTCTCCCTCGTGCCAGTCGACGAGCTCGAAGTCCATGCCCACGAGCTCGCCGTCCTCGATCACGAACCGGGTAGGCGAGTGATTCTCCAAGACCTCGACCTTCTCTTCCTCGGCGTCCTCGAGTTCCCAGGGCGAAGCCTTGAAGTGCTCGCGCGACTTACGCGCCATGACCTTCACGTCCGTTCCACCGATCCGCATCGCCGTCCGACAGCAGTCCATCGCGGTATTCCCGACCCCGATGACCAGCACGCGGTCCTCGATCCTGTCGATGTGACCGAACGCGACGGATTCCAGCCAATCGATTCCGATGTGGATCCGTTCCGAGTCGTATCGTCCCTCGATCTCGAGATTCTTGCCTCTGGGAGCTCCTGATCCCACGAAGATCGCGTCCCAATCGCCCATTTCCCCGTCCAAGAGCGCCTGCATGCTGGAGACGGGCGTATTCAGACGCAGGTCGACACCCATGTCGAGGATGTAGTCGATCTCTTCCTTGAGGACCGCGGGCGGAAGTCGGAACTGGGGGATATTGGACCACATCAAGCCCCCTGGCCGGTCCTGCTTCTCGAAGATCGTCACCTCGTAGCCCAGCGGGAGGAGATCGTTCGCGACGGTCAGCGAGGCAGGGCCAGATCCCACGCAGGCGACTCTTCTGCCGTTCTTCTGAGTCGGGATTCGCGGCAGGAGGTCCTCGATATCGCCACGAAGATCGGAAGCCACTCGCTTGAGGCGGCAGATGGCGACCGGCTCCCCGTCCAGGCGTGTCCTTCGGCACGCCGGCTCGCACGGACGGTCACAAGTCCGTCCCAGGATCCCCGGGAACACGTTCGAGTCCCGGTTGAGCATGTACGCCTCGGTGTACTTCCCTTGAGCGATCAGTCGGATGTACTGCGGCACGTTCGTGTGCGCGGGACATCCCCACTGGCAGTCCACGACCTTGTGGTAGTACTGCGGATCTGAAACATCCGTAGGCTTCATGGATCCAGTCCGTAGTCGTGGGAAGTACGGGTCGGAGGCGAGATCTCGGGGTAGGCCCGGGTCTTTAGAGAGGAGAGACTTCGGTCGGAATCCCCGTCGGATGACCTGGGATCCTGGATGGAACCGTGGTGAGTTTTTCGCTCACAAAACACCTCGAGTCGATGAGACATGGTTGTCTCTTCAACCGAAACAGGCATTTGCGCCTCGCAAGTTTAATAGCACCAAGGGATCGGTGGCAACAACGACCGAGGTTGCAGGATCGGGGCCACGGGTGGTCCTCGAGGGACACCCTTCCGTCTTGCCCCCAGCGTCGCGCTCCCCTACCCTCCCCCGAATCGAGAGCTGGGCGATTCCCGATCATCAAACGATCCAGCGGGGAGAGGGTGCATCATGCGCGCGATTCGGGTTGAGGCGGTCGGTGGGCCCGAGGCACTGCAGGTTCGCGAGGTCCCCGTGCCGGAGCCCGGGGATGGAGAGGCCCGCGTTCGGGTGACGGCCTCGGGTGTGAACTTCATCGATGTGTACACAAGAACCGGAGCGTACAAGGTGCCTCCGCCGTTCACCCCCGGAATGGAAGCGGCCGGCGTGGTCGACGCGGTCGGGCCCGGTGTTTCGGGGGTCTCGGTAGGAGACCGGGTGGCCTATGCGATGCAGATCGGAAGCTACGCGGAGCAGGCGATCGTCCCCGCATGGAAGCTCGTGCCCGTCCCGGAAGATGTGGATCTGGAAGTCGCCGCGGCCGTCATGCTACAGGGAATGACCGCGCACTACCTGACACAGAGTACCGTACAGCTCGGCGAGGGACAGACCGCGCTCGTCCACGCGGCCGCCGGCGGGGTCGGTCTCCTCCTGACCCAGATCGCGAAGCGTTGCGGCGCCGTCGTATACGGAACGGTCTCCACCGAAGAGAAGGCCGCCCTCGCCAAAGCCGCCGGGCTGGACGAGGTCATCCGCTACACCGAGGTGGACTTTCAGGAAGAAGTCGCCCGACTCACGAATGGCACCGGAGTGGACGTCGTCTACGACTCGGTCGGAAAGGACACGTTCGACAGGAGCATGGCCTGCCTGCGGCCGAGGGGCTACCTGGTTCTGTATGGCCAGTCCAGCGGCGCCGTTCCGCCGGTCGATCCACAGCGACTGAACCGCGGGGGATCGCTCTACCTAACCCGGCCCAGCCTCGGTCACTACATGACCGACGCCGAAGAGGCCGCCTCGCGCGCGGGCGACCTCTTCAGATGGATCCGGGAGGGGAAGCTGAACGTCCGCATCGGGGAGTCACACTCCCTCGAGGACGCCGGTTTGGCTCACGAGCGCCTCACCGGTCGAAAGACGACCGGCAAGGTGCTGCTCATTCCATAGGCCCTCGCAGGGGCGGCTCCCGCTCTACCGATCGAGCCTAGAATCGCGACGATCGGATCAGCGTGTCCGTCTCGGACCAGGAGTCCTCGAACCACTCACGGGTCTCGCCGGCTTCGGCGTCTCGCCCCTGAGCGCGCAGCGCCAGCTCGAGCCCGAAGATCGACCAGCCGTTGTGCGGATGCATTTCGAGCGAAGCGCGGTACGCCGCCTCCGCGTCTTCCGGGCGGCCGGCTTCCAGGAGCGCGGCACCCAGCCAGTGGTGTGCCCCGAAATTCAGCGGCTCTGGCTCGTCATACGACAGGCCTTCATGAATCTCCACGGCCTGCTCGAAGGATGCGATCGCTTCGTCCAGACGTCCCTCCTCCCTCAGGATCTCTCCTTCCAGGATCCCGGCGGCAACTCCCAGGAGCTGCTCGGCAGTGTGGCGATTCCGGATCAGTTCGTCCTCAGGAGTGGTCCGGGCGGCTTCTTTGACCCGGTCCAGGAGCACCCGAGCGATGTCGGCCTCGCCGGTCCGGAGGTGCGCATATCCGCGCGCGAATTCGAATAGCCCCCTCTGGATCGGTTGCTCGGGAGTCTCCTCCAACTCGAGGATCTCCTCGAACCAGCCGAAGCGGAGCAGCACGAGCGCCTCGTAGAAGACACCGTCCGGCACCTGATCCGCGTATGCCTTGGCAGCGCGGAGCGAGACGCCACCCTGGCCAGCCATCGAACCGGCAAAGAAAAGCATGTGGAGATTGTGGGTGGCGGCGTAGGAGACTCCTTCCTCCCAAGCGGCTCGCTGATCGGAGTGCCAGGCCCGGATATTGGCGCGAACCGCCGAATTCCAGCGACCGATCTCGTTATACGTATGCGAGGGCATGTGGTTGATGTGGCTCGATCCGGGAATCGTGGCACCGAGCAGATCCGCGCACGACTCCGCCTTCTCGGGAGCCTCCGTGGCCTCCGTTCCGTGCACATACAGATGACAGGCGCCCGGATGTGCCATGTTCTTCGACAGCACGTCCTCCAGCACCGTGTGGAAACGCTGTACCGAGGGATCGCCCAGGCGATACAGCGCTCGCCTCGGATCCAGGAGCATCAACGACTCGGCGTACAGGGTTCCGACGTCGAGGTCGTCCGGGTAGGCGCGGTAGATCTCCGCCATGGCCCGAGCGTACGCGGAGTCCAACTGCGGGCGCCGCTCTTCGACCTCTTCCTCGGTGTAGCGGAGCGCCATGGCCTCGATCAGCGCACGCTCGACAGGGCTCGCTGCCTCCTCGGACAGGTCCAGCGCCCTCTGGATCGACGCGAACGCCTCGGGAGCGTTTTGTGCCTGCATCCCTCCGTTGAGGAAGGGGCCTCTCGCCCACGCCTCCCCGAAGTAGCACATGGCGCAGTCGGGATCCTGTCTCTGGGCCTCCTCGAACGACGCAACCGCCGCCGGGAGCGTGAACGCATACATCATCTGCATGCCCTGGGTGAAGAATGCCCGGGCTGCCGGCGAGTCCGTGGTGATGTCGCGACTGTGCGGTCCGAGGACGGTGGAGTAGAGAGGGAACTGGGGCTCCACCGACATCACCACATCTTCGTGCGCCTCATGTTGTGCCAACACCGGCGTGGCCGCGAGGAAGCCGGCCGAAGCCAGGGCCAGGGCGATCATCGGTGTTCGCCCGATCCAACTGGACGACGATTGCGAACGCAGCATCTTGGGACTCCCTCCCGGGGGTGCGTAAACGGCTCTCGGATCCGACCTTGAAGGATGCGAGGCTCCCGAACCGGGAGCAAGGGGCACGGCTCTCGGCCGCGCCCTAGTCCAGAGTACAGCGTCGGGGCTCTATGGGTCCGAAACGATTCAGGCGGCTCGGGGCGGTGCTCGATCGCCGACAACCCGATCTGACCGTGCTGCTGGAACGGGTCGACAAGCCGCACAACTTCTCCGCGATTCTTCGTAACTGTGACGCCGTCGGAATACTCGAGGTCCACGTCGTTCCGCCGAAAAAGGGGCTGGAGGTGCACCACGGCACCTCGGCCGGCACGGGAAAGTGGATGCGGGTGCATCGTCACGAGAGCGCCTCCGAGGCGATCTCGAATCTGAAGCACTCGGGGCACCAGATCATCGCTGCACAGCCGGGCGGCGATTCGGTCGATTTCAGAGAGCCGGATTACACGCGGCCCACCGCGCTCCTCATGGGCGCCGAGCTCTTTGGTGTGAGCGAAGAGGCCCTCGGCCAGGCGGACGTCCGCATTCGCATTCCCATGGTCGGGATGGCGCGGTCGCTGAACGTCTCCGTCGCCACTGCGCTGGTGCTCTACGAAGCGTATCGACAGCGTGACGACGCAGGGCTCTATGACGAGTCCAGGCTCGATCCCGAAGTGAGGAAGCGGCTGCTCTTCGAATGGTCGTACCCGGAGATGGCCCGCGTTCTAGTGGCGGAGGGCTCGCCCTATCCCGAGCTCGAGCCGGACGGGACGATCAAGGATTGAGGCGTTCGAGCGACCACCCCTCCCCCCTGATCAGGTCCCGGCGACGAAAGAGGAATCGGTCGTGCAGACGGTCGTCTCTTCCCTGCCAGAATTCGACTTCGATGGGGGTCAGACGGTACCCGCCCCAGTGTGGGGGCCGCGGGATTTCAGCGCTCGCGTAGCGAGTCTCGAGCTCGCGACATCGAGCTTCGAGCGCCTCGCGCGTCTCGAGCGGCTCGCTCTGGCGCGAGGCCCAGGCCCCGATCTGGCTTCCCCTCGGCCTGGTCGCGAAGTACCGGTCGGACTCCTCCGCCGAGACCTTCCCCACCGGCCCCCGCACGCGCATCTGCCGGTTCAGATCCGGCCAGTAGAAGGTGATCGCGGCCCGCCCGCTCGCGTCCAGGGCCTTCGCCTTGCGGGACCGGTAGTTGGTGAAGAAGGTGAGCCCGCGGTCGTCGATGCTCTTCACCAGCACGATCCGCCCCTCTGGCCAACCGTCATCATCCACCGTGGAAAGGGAAACGGCGTTCGGAAAGACGAGGTTCGAGCGCGCATACGCATCCTCGAGCCAGCGGGCACAAGTCCTGAGCGGATCGGCGCCGAGATCGTCGGCACTCAGCGACCCCTCGGGGCCTCGCGAAGCCTCATCCGTCATTGTCGGCGGGCCGTCCAAGTTGATGCCGGAGGCTCTCCTCCAGGTCGGGATACCGGAACCGGTAGCCCGTCTCCATCGCCTTCTCGGGGATCACGCGCTGGCCCGACAGCAGGAGCTCCACTCCCATTTCACCCAGCACCGCGCTGAGCGCCACGGCGGGCACCGGAAGCAGGGTGGGTCTTCGTAACACCCTGCCCAGGACGTCCGTGAAGGCCGCGTTCGTGAGTGGATTGGGACTCGTCGAGTTCACGGCGCCGCGCAGCTCGGGGCGGCCCATCGCGTGGACGATCATGCCCGTATGGTCGTCCAAGTCGATCCAGGAGATGTATTGTCGCCCCGACCCGATCCGCCCCCCCAATCCCAGACCGAATGGGACCAGGAGAGTCTCGAGGGGTCCACCGGCGGGAGAGAGAACCAGACCCGTACGAAGATGCACCGTACGAATCCCGACGGCCCGCGCT
>JAHEKL010000041.1 GCA_024638345.1 Gammaproteobacteria bacterium
GCGCAGCTCCTGGGTCCCGACGTCAATCGCCGCATATACGAGGCGCTCGATCCGTTCGAGCGAAGCGCCGGCGGGCTGTATCGCCTCAATCTGACCGCCGAGGTCCGGAGCTCGGGCGTGACGTCCGTCTTCTCGCTAGGGGCCTTCGGTTTGCGGGAGGGGAGCGAGAGAATCTTCCTGGGCGAGCAGATCCTTCGTCCCTTCGTGGACTACATCATCGATCCACAAGCCGGCGTGGTCACCCTTCTGCAGCCCGAAGCGCTACTCGCCCGGGGCACGTCCGACGTGCTGAGAATCAGCTGGGAGGAACCGGGGCTATTCCAGATCGCACCGACCTCCCTGTTCGGGCTGACGGCCCATGTGCCCGTTTCGACCTGGGGTGGAGTCGATCTGATCGGGCTGTATCAGCTTCAGCAGGAACAAGTCAATCGTCCTCGATTCGGCGCCGAGCCGCCTGCGCTGGGCCTGATGGGGGTTCGTTCGCAAATCGGAACGGAGCTCGGGTCCCTGGATCGAGCATTGACGTCCCTTTTCGGCCCGACCCGCGGCACCGGCTCGAGCTTCTCCATCGAGGGTGAGTTGGCCGCATCCCTTCCCGATCCGAACCGCTCGGGTGACGCGTTCCTCGACGACTTCGACATTGGCGACGAGCGGACCGTTTCGCTCGTCTCGAACGCGTGGTTACTGGGCAGCGCACCCGGGTTTCGGACCGGCGCCGAGGATCGCTTGCCCATGATGCTCGACGCGGGCTCGGCCGCCGAGCTGATCTGGCAGCATCGCTACATCACCCGGAACGCGGCCGGGGATTCCCTGGGCACGTTCGACGGTTTCGTGCCGCAGGATATCGACCGTCAAATCAACGTCGCGGGAACCCAAACCCGGGAGCCCGGTTTGCGCCTGACCTTCGGAGACCGGAGGGGAGGGCCCTTTCCGGAGCCCCGATGGCGCTCCTTCACCACGGTACTCTCGCCGACCGGCACGGATCTGACCTATACGGAGTTCCTGGACTTCTACGTTGCGGGAGGTGAGGCTCCCACCCTCGTCGTAGACCTCGGGTTCATCTCCGAGGACGCGCAGTTCATCGATTCCTCGGGCCGCACGACCGGGACCCAGCCGTCCACCGGGAATCCCTGGGGGCTGGGCATCCTGGACCAGGAAGCGGATCCCCTGCGTGGGGAGATCTGGGATCCCGTAGCGGACAGCCGCGGGGTCTGGCTGGAGGCCTGTCTGGCGGAGCCTGGGCGTGTCTACGACATCGGGCATCCGGCCGCGAATTGCACACGGGGAAACGGTCGTAGGGAGACCGAGGATCTGAACGGCAACCAGGTTCTGGACACGACCGAGCGAACGATCCGTTACGTGGTGACCCTGGACGGCACCTCGCCGTACCTGGCGAGGGATCGAAACGCGACCGGGACGGAGTTCAGGCTCTATAGGATTCCGCTGCGAGGGCCGTTGGCGATCGCGCCCTCCGGACAATTCACCGCGGCGGATTGGAGAGCGATTCAGTTCATGCGGGTAACCCTGGCGGGAGATCGATCCTCCGACCTCACGTTGGCCCGAATGCGCCTCGTGGGCTCACGCTGGCTCAAGCGGGGGGTCGAAGGCATCCTGACCGGCATCGGGGGAGACACGCTCGCGCTGGGTGGTCAGCTCGAGGTCAGCCCGGTAAGCGTGGTCACCGTCGGAGCTGCTTATCAGGCGCCACCCGGGGTCCTCGAGGAGTTGGACGACCCGACGTCCGCGGTGTCGGGGAGAGGGGTGGAGTTCAACGAGAAGTCGTTGGGGCTCCGGTATCGGAATCTCGCATCCGGCGATCGGGTGGAGGTCTACAACCGGTTCCTTCAGCGGCCCAGGAACTTCCTCTCCTACGGCGAGCTTCGGCTTTGGGTCGTGGCTCGCGAGGGAGCGTGGGGACCGCAGAGCTCGACTGATTTCTTCTTCAAGGTCGGGACGGATCCCGACAACTTCTATCTGTTCCGATCGAGGCTCGATCCAGCGGCCAATCCAGAGGCCGTCAGCGCGCAAGATTGGCTCCCGGAGCGCGTCTTGCGATTCAGCGAATGGACTCGGCTCCGCCGTCAAGCCGAACAGCAGCTGCTGGATCCTTCGCGCCCCCCGGGCGCCCCCTCGGTGGTCGTCTGGAGCAGCGACTCGACCTACGCGGTTGTCCTGCGGGATCGCGCCCGCGCCCCGAATTTGGCGGCGGTGCGCGAGATTTCCTTCGGCGTCTGGAATCGTGGCACGTTTCCGATAGACGGCGAGGTCTGGGTCAACGAACTGCGTTTGGGAGGGGCGGTCCAGACCGCTGGTACTGCGCGATACGTGAACGTGGGGGTGTCAGGAGGCCAGGTCTTCGAGGCACGCCTGGACTATAGCGGGCAGGGACCCCGGTTCAGGCAGCTCGAAGAGGATCCGACCTATCAGTCGGACAACGAGGTCGCGCTCACGGGGTCCGTTCAGCTCGGGGCGGTTCTTCCCGAGAGCTGGGGATGGGACCTGCCGTTTTCGGTCGCTCATCGCCGAAGTGATCGGGACCCCCTCTTTCTCGAGGGGACGGATCTTCGCACGCAGGGCCTGGGAGGTCTCAGGACCACCGCATTCCGGGAGACCCGAATCTCCCTCGCGTTCCGACCCACAGGAAGGACCGGCAACGCGATCGTGGATGCCGGGCTCTCCGGGCTCGACGCCCGGGTGACCGTGATTCGGTCGTCGGGGACGAGTCTGACCACGACCGACCGCACCTCCGGGGTTTCGGGTGCGATCGGCTACTCGTGGCGTCCGGAGGCGAGGAGCTTTCCCGTGCTCCCGGGCTTCCTCGAACCCCTCGCCCGGGTTCTGCTTCCTGGGGTACTGCTACAGCGACTGCGGGAAGCCGAGTTTCGGTGGAGCCCGGAGGAAATCGGTATCCAGAGCGGCATCGACCGGCAAACACTCACGGTCAAGCGCTTCAACGAGATCATCGCCGAGCCCGGAGCGGAGCCCGCCGGCACGGTTCCGGCTCCCGAGTCGTGGCTGGAGAGCCGCGCTCGGCTGGGCCTGCGGCCGTTCGAGGGTCTCGGCGCTTCGCTGGACATGACGACCCGAAGAGACCTTCTGGATCCGGCCGAGGGAGTCAGGGATCCGCGCGTGCGCTCCGCCGTGGCACAGGAGCGAAGACGCCTCTTCGGGAGCCAAGTGGGTTGGGAAACCCGCAGGGAGATCTTGGGCAGGCTCACGTTTCAGCCGGGTCTCCCGAGATGGGCCAGAGCGGACCTGGGAATTCAAACCCGATACGTCGGTGAACGGGACCCAGGTCTCGTGCGCTTCGAGGGTAGGGGGGACTCGATCCCGACTCTCCTGCGCAACTCCGGTGGGCAGCGGGACCTCAGCGGAAGCTTCACCCTGGATCCAGCGGCGCTCCTGGATGACGCCTTGGGTCAGGCGCCCGGCGCGAGGAATGGCGTCGGTGGCGTGATCAGTGCGGTCGGAAGCGTCGTGAGCCCGGTGACGGTCAGCGTCCAAGACGGCGTCAGCTCCAGATTCTATCGGGAAGCCGTCGAACCGGGGGCCGGGTTTCAGCTGGGAGTGGCACCTTCCGGTCAATTCGGGGAAGTCGACGATGTCTCCTCGACGACCTTGGTGGATCGGCGCGGGCTCTCCTCCGGATCGGGGCTTCAGCTACCCGGAACGTTCTTCCTGAACGTCAATTTCCAGAGGACCCAGGCGAGGGCTCTCGATCGGAGGTCCGACCGGAACTCCGAATCACGAACCTGGCCCGACTTCCGGGCGGGCGTTACCGACCTTCCTCTTCCCCCGAGCTGGCGCGGCCGCATCCCACGCATCTCCGTCAGTGTGGGCATCCAGGAGGTCCTGCGGGACATCACGTTCGGAGGCGGCGTCGCGCAGCGCCGGATTCGCGTCGATCGGCGTGCCCCGGTAGAGCTCGCGCTGCAATGGGCCTCGGGTCTCGTGGCCAGGTACCGCGGCCTGGTTGGCAAAGGGAAGGGAGACGATCCGACCGGAGTCACCGAGAGGGACCTGGTCGAGCATGGTCTCTCCGTCGAGACCCGGCTGGCACCCTCGACGGGTTTGGCGGGGCGCCTCGGGGGACCCCTCCGGCTCTCTCTCGTGGTCGAATACTCCGCCAATACCGAGTGCAGAGTGGTGATCGGGCGAGCGGACTGCGTTGACTTCATCGACCAGATCAATCGGGGTGCGAGCCTGGCATTGGACACTGTGCTCTCCGGCCTCGAAGTCGGGGCCCAGCTTAGCCTCGTGGATCGCCGATCATTCACGGGTATCCGCGCAGGATTCACGCAGTTTCAGGCGGGGCTGTGGGGTCGGGTGATCTTCGAGTCCGGTCCCATCGAGCGACTGCGAGGCGTTCAGGACCCGTTCTGAGGGCGACGCTGACACCGCTCAAGGTCCCTGTCCGCCATTCCAGAGCCCGATCCGAGCGACACCCTTTCATAGATGTCACCCGAGGAACGTCGAACGGTCGTCGTGACCGGCATGGTCCTGCTTCTCGCGAGCCTGATTCGCGTCGCGTCGGAACTCCGCCCCGTTTCACCCATCCTCCCGCCAGCCGCTGTGCCGGAGACGCTCTTGGAGGAGACCCGGTCGGCGCTGGAACGCGAGGATCGTATGAATACGCCCCTGGCCCCGGGCGAGCAGGTGGATCCCAATCGGGATCCAGACGTAGAGCTTGCCCGTCTTCCCGGAATCGGTCCCACGCTCGCGGCCAGGATCGTCTCATTCCGAGAGGAGCAGGGATCGTTCGAGAGGATGAGCGACCTTCTTCGGGTCTCGGGAATCGGTCCGTCGACTCTGGAGAACATTCGCCCGCACGTGGCCCTGAGCGGTCCGTGGCCTCCGCGACCGGCACGCTCCCGGGAGCCCCTGGGTCGAGACCGATCGGTGGGACGAATCGACCTGAACCGGGCGAGCGCCAGCGATCTGGAGTCCCTTCCAGGCATCGGTCCGGCACTGTCGGCCCGGATCGTCGAGCATCGCGATCGGGTCGGCCGGTTCTCGTCGATGGAGCAGCTTCTGGACGTTCCGGGAATCGGACCCGCGACTCTGGAGCGGATCCGTCCCACACTCACGATCCGTCGATGAATCCCCATCGCTTGACCCGATCGAGGCTATTTCTACCTTTCTTATAGGTTTCGCGTAACCCGTTTCCTACCACGTCCCCTTCTCACCCGGGATCTCTCGAAGGGACTGCGAACTCGCCAGATGCCAACTGACGTCGCGCAAGACCGCCTGGGGGACCTCTTCGTTCAAGAAGGTCTCGTCTCCGGAGAGCAGCTGAAGGAGGCACTGGAGGAGGCGAATCAGTCAGGCACCCGGCTGGGCCATGCCCTCGTGAAGCTGGGCTTCGTCGACGAGGACGAGCTCACCCGAATGCTCTCGAAGCAGTATCGGGTTCCGGCCGTGGACCTCGGCAAAGTCAAGGTCGACGACAAGATCCTACGTCTCATCCCGGACGAGCTGGCATTCAAGCACCTGGTGCTTCCGCTGAGACGGGTCGGCCGGACCCTGACGGTCGCGATGGCGAACCCGACGGACATCGGCGCCATCGACGACCTGAAGTTCATCACACGCCACGAGATCGAGCCCGTCGTCGTCGGCGAGTACACGCTTCGCGAGCACCTCGATGCGTACTACGAGGCTGCCGACGACCGCATGGCCGATCTCCTCTCGGACTTCATCGACGCGGACGAGGTCGAGTTCGTCGAGGAGGAGCAGGAGGAGATTTCGATCGCGGCGTTGCAGGAGCAGGTCGACGCCGCGCCGGTCGTGAAGTTCATCAACGGCCTCCTCACCGATGCCGTGATGAAGGGCGTCTCGGACATCCACATCGAACCGTACGAACGCGAGGTTCGTGTTCGTTACCGAATCGATGGCACGCTTCGGGAGGTGATGTCGCCTCCGATGAAGATGCGCGCGGCCCTCACCTCCCGCATCAAGATTCTCGCCGATCTGAACATCGCCGAACGGCGGGTTCCGCAGGACGGGCGGATCAAGCTCCGCATGAAGAAGCGAGTGGTCGATTTCCGGGTCTCGACGCTACCGGTGATCTTCGGCGAGAAGATCGTGCTCCGAATCCTCGACAAGGGAAACCTGAGCTTCGACCTCGCCACCTTCGGCTTCGAGCCAAAGGCGGAGCGTGACTTCATGGACGCGATCGCGAAGCCTTACGGCATGGTCCTGGTCACGGGGCCGACCGGATCGGGCAAGACGACGACGCTCTACTCGGCCCTCTCGAAGGTGAATACCTCGGAGGTGAACATCATGACGGCCGAGGATCCCGTCGAGTACAACCTCCATGGGATCAACCAGGTGCTGGTGCGAACGCAGATCGGAATGACCTTCGCGGCCGCACTCCGCGCGTTCCTCAGACAGGACCCGAACATCATCATGGTCGGCGAGGTCCGGGATCTCGAGACGGGCGGAATCGCGATCAAGGCGGCGCTCACCGGCCACCTCGTGCTCTCGACACTTCACACGAACGATGCACCGGCGACCGTCACCAGGATGATCGACATGGGTCTGGAGCCCTTCAACGTGGCTTCCGCCCTGAACGTGGTGTCGGCGCAGCGGCTTCTTCGGAGAATCTGCAGCGAGTGCAAGGCAGAGGCGACCTACCCCGACGAATACTTCGAAGCGGCGAGAATTCCCCCGGAGTACATGAAGAGCACCAAGTTCTTCCGCGGGGAGGGGTGTGACGAATGCAACGGCACGGGATACTCCGGTCGTCAGGGGATCTACGAAGTCATGGCTATGTCCTCGGGTCTACGAAAGCTCATCATGCAGGGTGCCGGCACCGATGAGATTCGTGACCTGGCCGTCAAGGAAGGCATGCTCACCTTGCGTCAGGACGGTCTGAAGAAGGTGGAGAAGGGGATCACCACTCTCGAGGAAGTCATCAAGGAGACGACCGCCGCCGGCTGACCGCAGGCAACGCGCCACGCCGAGATCCACGAAAGAAAGGGGGACCGACCACATTGGAGTCCAACGAGAAGCCCACGGGCGACGGCGGCCTCAACGTTCGCGCCCTTCTCGAGGAGATGATCCAACGCGGGGCTTCGGACCTTCACATCACCGTGGGTGAGCCACCTAGGCTGAGGGTGGACGGCGAGTTGATCGACTCTTCCAAGAACAGGGTTCTCACACCGAAAGACACGCTCACCCTGGCTTACTCCATCCTCACTGAGCAACAAAAGAAGCGCTTCGAGACCGACGACGAGCTCGACTTCTCTTTCGGAGTCCAGAATCTGTCGCGCTTTCGCGGGAACCTCTACAAGCAACGTGGTTGCGTCGGAATGGCACTTCGCCAGATCCCGTACGAGATCCAGACGCTCGAGGAGCTCGGGCTTCCCTCGGCACTGACCCGATTGGCCGAGCGGCCCAGAGGACTCGTGCTGGTTACCGGGCCGACAGGCTCCGGGAAGTCAACGACGCTCGCGGCGATCGTGGACAAGATCAACGCTGAGCGAAACTGTCACATCCTCACCGTCGAGGACCCGATCGAGTTCATCCACGGACACAAGAAGTCCACGGTGAACCAGCGGGAGGTGGGTGCTGACACCGACAGCTTCGCACGGGCCCTCAAGTATGCCTTGCGTCAGGATCCGGACGTGATCTTGGTCGGTGAGATGCGCGACCTGGAAACGATCGGCGCCGCACTGACGATCGCGGAGACCGGGCACCTGGTCCTGGCGACACTGCACACCAACTCGGCTGCGGAGTCGGTCAACAGGATCATCGACGCGTTCCCGTCGCATCAGCAGCCGCAGGTCAGGGCCCAGCTCTCATTCGTTCTGGAGGGAGTCGTCACGCAGACGCTCATCCCGAAGCCGACCGGACGGGGGCGCGTGTGTGCCGCGGAGGTGATGATCTGCACCCCGGCCATCCGAGCGCTGATCAGAGACGAGAAGATCCACCAGATCTACTCGCTGATGCAGGCCGGCAAGAAGCACGGGATGCAGACGATGAACGACGCATTGAGCCAACTCTATGCCCAGAAGGCCGTCACACTGGAAGACGCGTTGAAGCGCTCTTCCGACCCCGACGAGCTGTTGAGAGCTGTAGGCGAACCGGTACCGGCGAGGTGACGATGTTTCTGCAGCACGACTGCGTTCCGAATCACTGAGGATTCATGCCGACCTTCACGTATAGCGCAAGACCCGCCACCGGAGGTGATCTCCGCACGGGTGAGGTAGAGCTGAAGTCCAAGGACGATGTTGTCTCCTACCTCCACCGGCAGAAGCTGATTCCGGTCGCAGTCAAGGAAAAGCAGAAAGAATTCTCCTTCTCCTTCGGTTCCGGTGTGAAGACCCGCGACATCGTCATCTTCACACGTCAGTTCGCCACCATGATCAATGCGGGTCTTCCGCTCGTCCAGAGTCTGGATATCCTGGCGGAGCAGACGGAGAACGAGAAGCTGAGGAATGTGATCAAAGACGTGCTGCACGACGTGGAGTCTGGGAATACGCTCGCCGACGCTCTCGACAATCACGCGGAGGTGTTCACGAAGCTGTTCGTGAACATGGTGGCTGCGGGGGAGGCGGGCGGGATCCTGGACATCATTCTGCTGCGGCTGGCAGTCTTCCTCGAGAAGAACGACGCGCTGATCCGTAAGATCAAGGGCGCGATGATCTACCCGGTGGTGATCATGGGGGTGGCTCTGATCGCGGTTGTGGTGCTCCTGATCTTCGTGATCCCGACGTTCCAGGAGATGTTCGCCGCTTCGGGTGTTCCGCTGCCCTTGCCCACTCAGTTCGTGATCTCGCTCTCGGAGGGCCTCCAGGCCTACTGGTGGGCCGTGGGGGGCGCATTGGTCGGTCTGGGCTTCCTGCTCCGACAGTACTACCGGAGTGACGCGGGGGAGCTCGCCATCGACAAGGTCGTGCTCGCGCTGCCGGTACTCGGAAACGTTCAGCGAAAAGCGGCTGTCGCCAGATTTACACGCACGTTGGGGACGCTGGTCTCTTCGGGCGTGTCGATTCTGGAGGGACTCGAGATCACCGCCAAGACGGCGGGGAATCGGGTGATTCACGACGCAGTGATGGGCTCCCGGAAGTCCATCGCCGGAGGCGAAACCATCTCGGGGCCATTGAAGGAGTCCGGTGTGTTTCCCCCGATGGTCGTCCAGATGATCAACGTCGGGGAACAGACCGGGGGCCTCGACGAGATGCTGACCAAGATCGCCGACTTCTACGACGACGAGGTGGACGCGGCCGTCAGCGCACTGCTCTCGGCTCTCGAGCCGATCATGATCGTGGTGCTGGGCGTCGTCGTCGGGGGCATGATCGTGGCCATGTACCTCCCCATCTTCGACATGATCGGAGCGGTGCAGTAGCAGGCCACGGCCACCCCAACGATCGCCCCCCTATATCATCGGGCCGGACTCGCGGCGCGCTCGGCATGCACGTGGCCGCGTCCGTCTTGCCAGGGCATTCCTCCACGGGTAGGCTGAAGCATCGATGTCCCCGAACGAAGCCGCGAAGGTACCGGCTCCGTTCAGTGTGCCGGTAGATCCGGCGGCGGACGAACCTCTCTGCCGGAGACGAGCCATGCGTGGCGCAAGCCCTGCGGTTCTGATGTTCCTGCTCGGCCTATCTCCCATGACGCTCTCGGCTCAGCAACCGACACTCAGCCCGGCGACGAACTCGGGACGTTCGACCGTATACGCGCCGAGCGCCATCCTCGCGACGAGTCAGCCTCTCGCCACGAGTGCGGGTCTGGAGATCATGCGGCAGGGGGGGAATGCGATCGATGCGGCGGTGGCGGCGGCGGCGGTGTTGAACCTCACCGAGCCTCACATGACCGGGATAGGCGGCGACATGTTCGCCATCGTGTGGTCGGAGGAGGAGCAGCGTTTGATCGGTATGAACTCCGCCGGTCAGGCAGGTTCGCTGATGACTCGGGACGAGCTCATTCGCCGCGGCCATGACGACGTTCCCGGCAGTGGCCCGGAGTCCGTGACCGTCCCCGGCGCCCTGGCGGGTTGGGCTGCCCTGCTGGAGCGTTTCGGGAACTTGAGACTCGCGGATGTACTCGAGCCGGCCATCCGACTCGCGGAGGAAGGATTCCCCGTGTCCCCCATCATCGCGCGGGACTGGGCCGGTCAGGTCGAGAAGCTCTCGATGGATCGTGGAGCGACGGGGACCTATCTGATCGACGGCGCGCGTGCACCGAAGGCGGGTGAGTGGTTCCAGAATCCGGAGCTCGCCTCCACGTTTCGGCAGATCGCCAATCACGGAATATCGGTCTTCTACGAGGGACCGCTCGGGCGCCAGCTCGTAGAAGGCTTGCGAGATCTCGGCGGCTTCCTGACCTACGAGGATCTCACGAAGGTGAGAGTGGAGTGGGTCGATCCCGTGGGTGTCGAGTACGGCGGGTACAAGCTCTACGAGCTGCCTCCGCCAGGCCAAGGGATCGCGGCTCTCCAGATGCTTCGCCTGTTGGAGGGGATCGACCTGGAGGCGATGGGTCACAACTCGGCCCAGTATCTCCACCACCTCATCGAGGCGAAGAAGATCGCGTACGCGGATCTCGCTGGACATATCGGGGACCCCGAGTACATGCGCATCTCGGTCGAGGATCTGTTGACCGACGAGTACATCGAGGCGCGGCGTTCTCTGTTCGACCCCAATACGGCTGCGGAGCGCGTCGAGCCCGGAGAGGCCTTCACCGAGAGCGAGACGATCTATCTCGCCGCTGCCGATGCCGACGGTAACATGGTCTCGTTCATCAACAGCGTCTTCGGATACTTCGGCTCGGGTGTGAGCATCCCCGGCACCGGGTTCATACTACAGAACCGAGGAGCCGGGTTCACGTTGGAAGAGGGTCACCCGAACACCGTCGCACCGGGCAAGCGGCCCTTCCACACCCTGGTCCCGGCCTTCGCCACGCGCATCACCTCTCGAGGGGAAGAGCCCTGGATGGCGTTCGGCGTCATGGGTGGCGGGATGCAGCCGCAGGGCCACGTGCAGGTGCTCCTCAATCAGATCGTCTTCGGCATGGACCCGCAGGAAGCCAATGACGCGGCGCGCTTCCAGCACAGCCGGGACCGGCGTGTTTCGTTCGAGGCTCCGATCTCGAGTGAGGTCCTCCGAGCTCTCGCGTCGATGGGTCACGAGGTTGCCCAGGAGCGGAGCTACGCTTTCGGGGGATCTCAGATGGTGGTGAAGCTTCCCAGGGGCTGGGCCGCCTCGTCCGACGTTCGAAAGGACGGACACGCAGCCGGATTCTAGCCCCCCGAACCGCCAGGGATCGAAACGGAAACCGATCGGGCGGACGTACCTGTCGTCGCGCGAGGGCCCCTTGAGTCTTGGAACCGATACGTCCCGGTCCCCCGACGTCGTGGTCGTCGGCGGAGGCCCGGCGGGTGCGGCTGCGGCCCGATCCCTGGCTCTACTCGGTCACGACGTTCGCCTGCTCACCTGTCAGACTCGAGCGTCACGAGACCTCGCGGAGTCGATTCCTCCCAGCTGTGGAAAGCTGTTCCAGGCGCTCGGCGTGAAGAGCGCGGTGGAAGGCGCAGGATTCCTTCCCAGCCCCGGCAACGCGGTCGCATGGGGTGATCGCCCGCTTGCGACGGTTCCGTTTCCCGACGGTACCGGGTGGCAGGTACGGCGGGGCCAGCTGTCCCGCGTGCTATTGCAGCTGGCTGGTGCGGCGGGGGCTCATGTGGTGGAGGACGCAACCGTCGTTGAGGTCGGTCCCCCAGGGGCGCCGAGCGAAGACGGGGGCGTCCAGGTGATCTTCCATCGGGCCGGTGATCGGCTGGGCTCGGCCGGGGGATACCGCTCATTACAAACTCCATTCGTCCTGGACTGCTCTGGTAGAGCGGGTGTCCTTGCGTCGCGCTTTCGCGTCAAGGAGGACCGGCCAACGACCATCGCCCTCGTCGGAATCTGGTCTGATCTCCCCGACTCGGGCCTCCATTCGGAAGGGCACACCCTGGTCGAGAGCTACGAGAACGGGTGGCTGTGGGCGATACCCGTCGACCGGGAGGATCGATACGTCACCCTGATGGTGGATCCGGAGCTCACTCCTCTCGAGAGAGGCGAGGGTCCGGAGGCCGTGTACCTCTCCGAGCTGTCCAAGACTCGGCACGCGGCTCAAATGACGTCCAGGGGACGTTTCCGAGGCGAGGTCTCCGTGTGGGGGGCGACCCCGTACCAGGTCAGTCGATTCAGCGGCCCCGGCTACCTGTTGGTCGGAGACGCCGCGGCCTTCATCGACCCACTTTCCTCCTTCGGGGTCAAGCGGGCCTTGGCTTCGGGGTGGCTGGCCTCGATCGTGGCCCACACTGTGATCTCGGATCCCACCCGGGAGGTCATCGCGCGGCAATTGTTCGAGGAACGGGAGCGCGAGACCGTCGAAAGCTTTCAAGATCAGGCGGCCGAGTTCTACCGCCTCGGGGCGGATGCCCACGATCACGAGTTCTGGTCCAAGCGCGCCGTGCGCCCCGACATCCAGCAAGAAGAATCCGAAGCTCGAAGCGGAGAAAGCCGGGGGCCCTTTGACGACCGGGCTTTGGAGGATGCATTCTCTTCGGGGGCTCCCGAGGTCTCGCGGCTCCGGGAGGATCGCAGGGTCCGTGAGGCGTTCGAGAAGCTGCGAAGCGCTGAGCAGATCGATCTCAGACCGCGCCGTGTGCTGGAGTGGACTCAAGCTCCCGGGATCGAGGGGAACGAGGTCGTTCTCGAGCCGAGGCTGGCGACGCCTTCGTTTCCGAAGGGGCTTCGATTCCTTCGCGACGTCGACGTGGTCCGCATGATGGGCCTGCTGGAGGGTCTTCGAGCCTCCGATCCCAGCCGCACCTGGGGCGTTCCCGATCTTCACGAGGCGTACGGAAGGGGCGGTAATCCCGTACCTCTCGCCGACTTCATCGGGGCCCTGTCCGTCCTGCTGGCGGAGGAAGTCCTGACCAATGCGGCGTCTGAGCGGGGAACGTCGCCAATCGAATCCACGAGCGGATGAGGACGAGCAACGGATGAGAACACGGCTCCCGGGACCACGAATCACGACTCTTTGCGTGACGTGCCTGACACTGTGGCCCGTTGGACCCGCGGTCGCTGCCCCTTTGGCACAAGCGGCCGAGGTTTCCTCTCAGCAAGTCGGAATCCCGGTGACGAGTTCAGAAGTGATCGACCATTGTGGCTCGTGTCACCGAATCGACGAGACCGGTCGTATGGGACGGATTTCGTACATGCGCAAGACGCCGGAGGGATGGCAGAGATCCCTCCTGCGCATGGTGTCTCTGCAAGGTGTCCAGATCGATCCGGAGGTCGCGCGCTCGATCGTCCGATATCTGTCGAACGAGCATGGACTGGCACCGGAGGAACTGCGTCTCGCCCACTGGGAAGTCGAGAGACGAATCGTCCCCAACGAGGCCCCGAACGAGATCGTTCGAGAGACGTGTACCGCTTGTCACTCCGTGGGCCGGATCTTGACCCAACGACGCACGGACGAGGAGTGGAGGCTGCTGACCGAGACCCATCGGGCCTACTATCCCCTGATCGACAACCAGGCGTACCGGAGCAGCGGGGGCACTCCGGACGATCCCTACCCGGTCGTGGAAGCGCTCGAGTATCTCGCCCAGGCGCTTCCACTCGCGAGCTCCGATTGGACGCAGTGGTCCGCGAGCTCGCGCCCGCCGAGGCTGGAGGGAACCTGGGCTCTCAGTGGATGGGAGGTCGGTCGCGGACCGGTGTACGGCACACTGGAGATCCAGTCCGCGGGTGACGGCGCCGAGTTTGCGACCCGCGCGGCGTATGCCTACGCGCGCGACGGAGCGACGGTCGCGCGTGAGGGGGAGGTTCTCGTGTACACGAACTTCCAGTGGCGGGGAAGCTCTCGGAGCGCCAGTGACTCCGACACGGCGCGCTCGGGGGCCGACGGACAGCTTCGCGAGGTGATGTTCATCGAGCCCGGTTGGCGCGAGGTCCACGGTCGCTGGTATACCGGCGCGTACGACGAGCTGGGTCTGGAAGTGAGGCTCGACCGGGTCGGTTCGGATCCGCTTCTGTCCGGGACCTACCCGGAAGCCCTTCGAACGGGAGGCGAGCCGGTGGACCTCTTGGTCTATGGGGCGAATCTGCCGTCCGATGTGGGTGCGGCCGACCTGGATCTGGGTCCCGGCGTTCAGGT
>JAHEKL010000278.1 GCA_024638345.1 Gammaproteobacteria bacterium
AGTCGCTCCACGACCTCGGAGACGAAGTCGGGCACGGAAGTCGGGATGGTTCCCCGATCCAGCCAGGCCTCTTGGTGCGTGATTGCGATTCCGGTTTCCAACTCGTCGGGGTAGTGCGTGCGAATCTCAGCGCCGATCCGATCTTTCAGGGGAGTGATGATCTTACCCCGCGCCGTGTAGTCCTCCGGGTTGGCGGTAAAGACCAGGAAGACATCGAGCAGCAACCGAATTGGGAATCCCTTGATCTGGATATCCCCTTCCTGAAGGATGTTGAATAGCCCGACCTGGATCTTCCCCGACAGGTCGGGAAGCTCATTCAGCGCGAAAATACCGCGGTTGGCACGAGGTAGAAGCCCGAAATGGATCGTGAGCTCGTCCGAGAGCAGGTGACCCCCTCGTGCCGCCTTGATCGGATCGACGTCACCGATGAGGTCGGCCACGGTCACGTCCGGGGTCGCCAGCTTCTCGACGTATCGACCCTCTCTCGGAAGCCACGACACGGGAGCGTCGTCCCCAGCCTGCTCGACCAACGTGCGCCCGTCCTTCGAGATGGGCCTCAAGGGGTCGTCGTTGACCTCGCTCCCCGTCAGCACCGGGATTTCGGGATCGAGGAAGTCGACCATCTGCCGCAGGATCCGACTCTTCGCTTGGCCCCGGAGTCCGAGCAGGATGAAATCCTGCCGAGCCAGCACTGCGTTGACGAGACGCGGGATCACGGTGTCCTCGTAGCCTCTAATCCCGGGAAACAGCACTTCACGGTCGCGCAGCTTGGCGACCAGATTCGATCGGACCTCGTCCTTCACGGAACGCGGTCGATAGCCGGCTGCCTTGAGGGCGCCGAGCGTGGAGGGCTTGGACGAGGGCATATAATTGGTCTCCGATGCTCGAAGCGGCAGGGAGCTCGGGTGTTCGTGGGTCACCGCGCCTCGGATGACGGCGAAGGATTCGGTGCGCTCTCTACCGACCCCTGGGCCCCCGGGGTACCATTCGCGCCCTCGGGGGTTCCCGCGTCAGGATTGTGAGGCGGAAAAGTGACCGGACGGACAACCAGTGTGACGCGAGCGCGCAGGCTTAGCCCATGAGTCTGCGACTGTCGGATCATCGACCCCAGCTCCCCCTGGATCGGTCGATCCTCACCCGGGCACCAGGACCCGAGGCGGTCCCGATGGACGTCGCCATCGTGGGTGCGGGTCCGGCGGGACTGGCGTGCGCTATCGAGCTGGCCCGCCTGGCTCGCGGCTCGGACGGGCGGCGACTCGAGATCGAGATCGGGGTGTTCGAGAAGGCGTCGGCAGCGGGAGACCACTCCCTTTCGGGCGCCGTGGTCGATCCTGGTCCGCTGAGGACGCTCTTTCCCGACGTGCCAGAGGCCGACTTCCCGTTCAGAGGCGAGGTCGGTGAAGAGAGGGTCTACCTCCTCACCTCTCGCCGCGCCGTTCCCCTCCCCGTGCCTCCGACCATGCGGAATCACGGCAACCGGATCGTCTCCATCTGTGAGCTCGTGCGCTGGATGGGGGCGAAAGCGGAGGAGCTGGGCGTCCATCTCTTTCCCGGCTTCCCGGTCGAGGCGCTACTCGTCGACGAGGACGCCGTCCAAGGTGTGATGACCACCCCGAGCGGCCTGGATCGTAACGGGATGCCCGGACCTTCTCACGTCCCGCCCATGGACGTGTCCGCCAGGGTGACGGTCTTGGCCGAGGGCGCACGCGGCCACCTCACCCAGGGCTGGGAACAGTGGGCGGGGGCCCGGTCGGCTCCCCAGACGTACGCGCTAGGCGTCAAGGAGCTGTGGCAGGTCAAAGAGCCGCTCGACCGGGTGATTCACACCCTGGGGTGGCCCATACCCTGGGACACATTCGGTGGCAGCTGGATGTACCCCATGGGGGACGGGCTCTTGTCGCTCGGCCTCGTGGTCGGCCTCGACTCACCTCACGGGATGCTCGACGTTCACGGACTCCTTCAGAGGTTCAAGACCCATCCGTTCGTTCGGTCGATCCTCACCGGTGGGGAGCTCGTCGAGTGGGGCGCAAAGACGATCCCGGAGGGAGGATATCACTCCGTTACGGAGCGCCGGCACGGCGCGGGCCTGTGTGTCATCGGGGACGCGGCCGGCTACGTCGACGTGCCGTCCCTGAAGGGAATCCATTACGCGGTCCAATCCGGGCTCCTCGCCGCGAGAGCCATCTTTCGGGCGCTCGAGAGTGGGGACACATCTGCGGCCGCGCTCGGGCAGTGTACCGAGGCGATCGATCGCTCGTTCATCATGACCGATCTCTGGAAGACACGGAATATTCGTTCATCCTTCCGAGCGGGTCTGATCGTCGGCGTGGCCAGGGCGGGATTCCTGACTCTGACCGGCGGACGTTTCCCGAGAGGGAAACTCGACATGGGAGACGACGCGGACGTCACCAGGACGATGCATCGATTGCCGAGCCCCCCGGCGGCCGACGGTAGCCTCATCTTCACCAAGCAGGAAGCCGTCTATCGCTCGGGAAACCGTACTCGGGACGATATCCCGGTACATCTGATCACCGCTGAAGAGGTGCCCGAGGAAGTCGCACAGGCCTACTCGGACCTCTGCCCGGCCGGGGTCTACGAGAGTCGGGGAGGTCGACTGGTGATCAACGCGCCCAACTGCATCGACTGCAAAGCCACGGATGTGTTGGGACCACGCTGGACACCCCGCGAAGGCGGGAGCGGCCCGGCCTATCGCCGGATGTAGCGTCGGTCCTCGGCCCGGTGTCGGATGATCATTCGCGAGCTACTGCGATCCGCGGCTGGCCGCCGGCGAACCGGCTCTGCGCGACCAGGGCTTCGTATGGAAGGCCGAGACATGGCTCGAGGCTTCCGCATCCATACAGCGCGGAGTAGATACGCGCATACTGTTGGACGACCTTCACGTAGTTCCGGGTTTCCTGAAACGGGATGTGCTCGATGAAGACGTCCCGGTCCTGGTAGGTCGAGTCTCCCCTCCAAGTGCGCATTCGGCTGGGACCTGCGTTGTATGCGGAGAGCACGTCCTCCGCCCTACCGTCGAACCGGCGTACCATGCTGGCCAGGTAGCGGATGCCGAGCCGGAGGTTCGTCCCTGGGTCGCGGAGCGCGCGCGGGGCGTACGAGATTCCGACCTGTCCAGCCATCTCACGGGCGGTAGGTGGCATCAGCTGCATCAATCCAACTGCGCCCGCCGAGCTCTCGATGCGAGCGTCGAAGGCGGACTCCTGACGGATCAGACCGGCAATGAAGAAGGGGTCGAGTCCATGCTCCTGCGCCTCGCGAAGGATGATCTCTCGGTGTGGAAACGGGTGAACGATGCGCAGGAGTCGAAGATTCCAGCTTCCTTCTCGCGCTTGCAGACGCCGGCCGATTACGATCGCCTGCAGGGGAAGACCTCCGTCGATCAACAGCTTCATCCTGGCGCCCAACTATCCCGCCGGCACCGACGCGCTGACCGGCTTCAAACGCCAATTCGGCGGTG
>JAHEKL010000279.1 GCA_024638345.1 Gammaproteobacteria bacterium
GCTGACGGGCAGAATGCGTGGCGCGGACTCGGCCGTGACCTTCACGAACGCGAAGATCCTCTCTCGCTTGTGGCGGACGTTGTACCGCGGCTGACGCTCCTGGATCAGCTTCATCTCGTGGATCAGGCTGTAGAACTCGTTGGGTATGTAGTCCCAATCGATCCGCGTGGCCGTGCGAATGAGCTCCCACGCCTTCTCACCTTTGGCGGCCCGGAAGTACGACAGAACCCGTGAGCGCACGTGGACGGACTTCCCCACGTAGAGCAGTTCGTCGCCCGGTCCGTACATCCGGTAGACGCCGGGCCGGTTCTCGGCCTTGGCGCGGACGTGCTCTCTGAGCGTCGGGTTTGCGTGCACGGTCGGGTGGGCTGGCGCTTTCGCTATTTCTTCGGGAAGATATGTGGGCGCGCACTGGGTCGCCAAGCGACTCGTTTCGCCATTCGTTTCGCTCCCGTTGCACGGGTACACTTCGAGGCATGACGACTACCGGACCTGGCAAGCTGATTCGCGACCCGCTGTGGGAGACGATTCGACTCGATCCCACGGCGGTTCGGATCGTGGATACGGCCGAGTTTCAGAGACTCCGGTACATCCGGCAATTGGGCTTGGCTCACCTGGTGTATCCAGGCGCGTCGCACACGCGCTTCGACCACGCGCTCGGCGTCTACCACCTCACCAAGACCGCACTGCGTCACCTCCGCGACCGTGGCGGTGTGCCGCCGGAGGTGTGGGAGGGAGAGGAGGTCGTTCCGTATGCCGCGCTGCTGCACGACATCGGTCACTTCGCGTACTCGCACGCGCTCGAAGAGCTGGAGACCGAACACCTGCCTGCACATCACGAAGAGGTCAGCCAACGCTTCTTCGCATCTCCCGCTCTCAGAGACGCTCTGGCTCCCTTGGGGCTGACGGCGCCGGAGCGGATTCACGAGCTGATACGCGGTGACAGCGAGATTCCGCTGCGAGGCCTGGTGAGTGGGAGCCTCGACCTGGACAAGATGGAATACCTGCGTCGAGATGCCCGCTTTTGTGGCGTTCCCTACGGCGAGGTGGATGTGTCCCGTCTTCTGCAGGGCCTGCAGCTGCTGGAGGATCCGGAGACGGGTCGGTACGAGGTCGGTGTGCACGAAAAGGCCGTCGCCGCGCTGGAGTCGTTGCTCTTCGCGAAGTACCAGATGTTCAGAAACGTCTACTGGCATCACGCGGTCCGGGCGGCGACGGCGCTGTACAAGCGGATCGTCGAGGAGTCGGTGCGTGGAGGTCTACTCGATCCCGAGGAGCTGATCGGCCCGACGGACGAAGAGCTCCTGTACGAGATCGCCCGTCGGGCGGTGGAGGACGACGGAGAGGTCGCGGAGAGACTCGCTTCCCGCTGGCTACCTGCCCTGCGCCAGCGGAGGCTACCGAAACGGGCCTTAGAACTCACGGCGGTGGACCTCGCCGGCAGGCAGGTCGAGGATTGGGCCGTCGGTGACTCACCGTGGAAGCGAGCCGTCGAAGACGACCTGGCCGCGGAGTTGGGCCTCGAGCCGGGCGAGGTCGTGATCGACTTCCCCGTGAAGCCGGCGATGTTCCAGCTCGACCTGCTCGTGGAAAAGCGTGGCGGTGAGATCCAGCGTCTGGACTTGGCCGGCGTCGAGGGGATGCTCGACCTGCCCAAGGTCTCGCGCGAACTCTACACGACCGCCCGCGTGCTTCGGGTCTTCACGTTCGAGCGCCGGGAGCTGTCAGCCGAACAGGTACTCGACAGGATCACGAGGCCGGTCGGCACCGCCTGACGGACCTGCGACCTCAGGCGTCGGGCTGGATCCGGATCAGCGCGGCCGTGATGTTGTCGTGGCCGCCTGCCTCGTTCGCGGCGGCGAGCAGCTCCTGGATCACCGAAGGGCCGAGGTCCGGGGACGCCGCTTCGCCGTTCCCCAGGTGCTCGGAGAGCATGCGCTCCATCTCTTCGTCCTCGAGCATCCCGACGAGGCCGTCGGTGCACAGGAGGTAGGTGTCTCCGATCTCGACCGTGCCCTCCAGGATCTGTGGCACCGGTGGGTCCTCGAGACCGAGACACTGGGTGAGCAGATGCCCGAACGGATGACTGCGCGCCGCCGCCTCGGGGATGTCGCCCTTGTCGATCCGGTCCTGTACCCAGGTGTCGTCCCGCGTGATCTGGGTCAGGCTGCCCCCCCGGAAGAGGTAGGCTCGCGAGTCACCGACGTGGCCCAGAACGTACTGATCGGACCGGGGATCGATGATCATGGCGGTGAGCGTGGTCCCCATCCCGTCCAGCTCGGGCTCGTCGACGCCCTGCGTGCGGATGGCGTTGTGGGCAGCGCGTACGGCGTGGGTCATCGTATCGCGGAACGTCGAGACGAAGTCGGCCGAAGCATCCGAGCCCGCGAGGGCCTCCTCCAAGAGCGTGGCCACGGCATCTGCGGCGATCTGGCTCGCTACGTCTCCGCCGGGGTGTCCTCCCATGCCGTCGGCTACCACTGCGACCCCGATCTCGGGGCGAAGCGATATCGAATCTTCGTTCCTCTTCCGGGTCCTGCCGATGTCGGTGAGGCCTGCTACGAGGGGCGAGTTCGGCACGTGTGCGGGCCTGTTGGGCGAGGTTGGGGGGCGTTCTGAACGAGCACGAAGGTAGATACGTCGGAGGCAGGGCGGCAACCGGTTCGCCTACAGGTACTGGCGCTGGGAGGAACAGCCCCCCATATGGGGGTTACCAGAGTGCATCATGATACGGCATTGCTACGAAGGATACCGGATCGTGCCCACTTTCGGCTCATTCCGCTCAGGGCGGGCGTTGCGCCCTCGGGATGGCCTGTCGGGTCGGAATCTAGACCCATCTTGACAGATTTGTGCAAAGCCCCGAACATAAACGGCTCAGGATTCCACGCGTCCTGGCATGATCACCCCCACTTGCATACCCGGAACGCCGGGTGACAAGGGGGTCTTGTAAGGAGAAATCAAAACGATGGCAACTCCCACGACCACGAAGCGTCGGAAGCGTCGGGGGAAGGGCAACCTTCTCTCGGGTTTCGATGCCAGTGTCGAGGAACAGAGTGCTCTCGATCAGTACCTCCGCGATGTGAGTCGCCACGAGCTCATCACGCCCGAGCGTGAGAAGGAGCTCGGCGCTCGTGCCCAGAAGGGCGACCAGGAGGCAATTCAGGAGCTCGCGCGAGCGAACCTACGCTTCGTCATCAGTGTTGCGAAGAAATATCAGAACCGCGGTGTCTCCCTCACGGACCTGATCCAGGAAGGCAACGTCGGCCTCGTCACGGCTGCCCGGAAGTTCGATCCCGAGCAGGGCGTGAAGTTCATCAGCTACGCGGTGTGGTGGATTCGTCAGGCCATCCTCGCGTCGCTCGCCAATCACGGCCGCGCAGTTCGTGTGCCGCTGAACCGTGCGAGTGATCTGGCTCGGATCTTCCGTGAG
>JAHEKL010000280.1 GCA_024638345.1 Gammaproteobacteria bacterium
TGCTCGGCACCGATCGCGGCTCCCAGCTTCTGCATCCGTTCGGTCAGCGAGTCGAGAGACGACGGATCGAATGCTCGGATCCACCCCTTGTACTTGGCGGCCGGGTGCCAGCTCTCCGCTGCGACCACATCGCCGACACCGGCGACCTCGTCGTCGTGGGCGGCGGCGAGCAGGTAGAAGCCGAGCTGGAGCGACGAGGCTGCATCTTTGACGGAAGGGACTTTCGTGCCGGTCTTGTAGTCCACGACTGCCAGCCCGGCCTCACGTCGTTCGATTCGATCGGCGAAGCCGATCCACTCGAGCCCGTCCAGCTCAATTCGCAGTTCGTGCTCGAGCGCGATCGCCGGTCCGGACTCCTTCGGCCACTCGTGGTACATGCGCTGCAGCAAGGTGACGGCCTTGTCTCGCCACTTCAGGTTGTAGGCCGGCGACCCGAACGTGGCGCGCTCGGACCAGACCTCGTCGAGGATCGGAAGCGCATCGGCCAGCTCGCTCCGAGCCCGCCCCGCTGTGAGCGCGGTCTGCTCGGCGCGTTCGAGCACTTCGTGGACCAGCGATCCGAAGAGGGCGTACACCGACGAGCCGTCCCCGATTCCCAGCCGTCGTTCCAGCACGTAGCGGCGGGGGCAGGTCTCGTACGATTCGGCCTGACTGGGCGAGAGTCGGAATCGATCCGGAAGCAGTCCGTCATCGGGCCCGGGAACGCGTGAGCCGGCGAACCGTGCTGCGTCCCAGTTCCGGTCGTCCTCGGTGAGCATCTTGATGGCGGCCAGTCGGCGGGGCAGAGTCTCGGTCGGGTCTGCAGCGGTCCGCCTGAGCCCGGCTTGGAGCTGGATCAACGAGACGGGCGGACCGTCGTACGGGGTAGGCGGTCCGAGCGCCGACACCTCCGAGAGACCGAGCGCTGCGACCATGAAGCGGCTGGGTCGACGCTCCTGTTCATCGATGCCGGCCCGGGTGGCGGTCCAGACGACCCGTCGGCGAGCGCGTGTCATGGCGGTGTAGGCGAGTCGGATCTCCTCTTGGAGTCTGAAGCGGAGATGATCGGCGTGGCTTCCTCCGATGCTCGGGTCCAGCTCTCGGACCGACAACAAGGAGATGCCTCGGCGGAGGTCGGGGAAGACCGAATCGGCTGCGTCGGCGATGAAGACGACGTCGAACTCCAGTCCCTTTGCTTGATGGAGAGTCGTCAACGTGATTCGATCGCGCTCGCCGGAGCGGTGCGACAGCAGGGGCTGCGCCTCGAAGTCGTCGGAATCGGCCAGGCGGAAGTAGTCCATCAGGGAGATCGACGGATCGCGTTCGCTCTGGCGTTCGAGTGCTTGTGAGAAGGCCGTCCACGCAGCGCGGAACTCGGCCATGTCTGGATGAACCGCCAGCTCGGCGAGGCGATCGATGCGCTCCCACACGTGCCAGAAGCCGTCGGCGGCGGTGTGCTCGGTCGCCCATGCACTCTCGGAGATCACCCCGATCAGATCCGTGGAATCGTCCAGCCGACGCTCGAGGATCGTCGTCCAACGCTCCCCGGTTCGGCGGCGTTCTCTCACGAGTTCGCGTTCGGCGGCGAGTGGAAGCCGGAACAGCGGACCCAGCAGCAGCCGTCGCAGGGCACGGTCGACGGTCACGGGCGGGGTGGTGTCGGTGGCTGCAGCGATCGTCGCAATGTCACGGATGAGGTGGATGGCGGGGTGATCGACGAGCCTGCGGTCCGGTGGATCGTGGGGGATCCGGCGGCGCGCCAACGAGCGGCTCAACTCCGTCACGAGATGCCGGGTGCTGCGCAGCAGCACTGCGATCCGTGCATAGGGGACACCGTCGATGAGATGGAGCCGCTCGATCTCGGACGCGATCCAGTCGGCCTCGGCGGAGGTCTGGTCGAAGACGAACGCCTCGACCGAACCGGGGTGGGGAGCGGGCAGGACCGGACCGGCCCCTCCCGGGAGTTCTGCGCCGGAGGTGAGTGCCAGGGCAGCGTCGAGAATCTCGGCCGGGACGCGGAACGAGGTGGTGAGCACGATCCGCGTTGCGGGTGAGCCGTCCGGACCGGCGAACGTCTGAGGGAAGGCCTCGATGTTCCGGATTGAGGCGCCCCGGAAGGAGTAGATCGACTGGTACGGGTCTCCGGTGACGGTGAGATTGGGGGTCGCCCGGTGGAAGGCCTCGAGCAGCGCCGCCTGGGCGGGCGAGGTGTCCTGATATTCGTCGACGAGCACGTAGCGATACTGCTCGGCGATCGCACTCGACACCCGTTCGTCCTCGAGCACGGTGATCGCGGTGTCGAGCAACGTCCCGTAGTCGATGCGACCACGCGAACGGAGTTCGTCCTGATACCGATCGATGAAGTCGGGCAGACCTCTCCAGTCGGGATGATCCGGCACGAGCTCCCGGACGTCGACCGAAGAGAGCCTCCGTTCCCGTGCTCTCAGGATGAAGTCGGTGACGTCGGTGGCGAATGTCCGCGATTCCAACAGTGAGCGGAACTGAAGCGGCCAATTCGACGGATCCTCCGACCTGAGCAGCTCACTCACGAGTTGGACCTGCTCGGGGCCCGTGAGCAGCGTGGGCATCGAGCGCCATCCCAGGACGTCGGATCCTTCCGCCTCGAGCAGCCTCGATGCGAACGAGTGGAAGGTGGCGCAGTTGATCTGGGTGAACGAGCCACCGATCGATCGGGAGACGCGTCTCGTGATGTCGGAGGCCGATCTCCTCGAGAAGGTGAGGATCAGGATCTGCTCAGGCGTAGCAGTCCCGTTGCTGACGAGATGGTTGACGCGCTCGACCAGGAAGTGGGTCTTGCCCGTGCCTGGACCTGCGACGACCAGCTGTGGACCGTCGGTCGAAGCGATCGTGGCCGCCCACTGATCGGGTGCAATCCTGATCTCGTGTGTCACTGCACGTCAGGCCGCCACAGCCAGGGGCTCGACCCGGGCAACGGTGCACGAGGTCACCCCATGGCAGCTGCCGTCACAGACGAGGTGGTCTGCCAGGGACATGTCGGCGAGCACGGCGATGGCGGCGTCGATCGGATCGGTGAGTACGGAGTGGTGGTCGGGAAGCGGGGTGATCGGTGTGTTCGTCATGGGGACAACGTATCGAAGGGGTGTGACAGAAATGATCGCCGTCAGCTCGCCTTGGCCGAGAGCTCGACCGCTTCGACCGACTTCTCCATGGCGGGGCAGATGCTCTGGAACGAGCACCAGTTGCACAGTTTGCCGGGGCGGGGTGGGAAGTTCCCCGTCTCCGTTGCGCGCTCGATGGCGGACCACAGAGCCCGGAGCTGGCGGTCCATCGCATCGAGCTGGGCATCGTCGACGGCCAGGCGATACATGGTCGGGCCGTTGAGGTACATCAGCCTGACTTCGGTCGGAGTCTCGTTGAGGCGACGCCGGATCAGCAGTGCGTAGATCTTCAATGCGAAGAAGGAGCTGA